>JAYVXS010000315.1:0-3226 GCA_043784965.1 Bdellovibrionales bacterium | reverse complement strand
ACCTGCCTTGAGGTTGCCTCACTCAAAGGTCTCTCAAGCGCCAGTCCAGTCTGCGAATCAGCGATTTCACGACGAAACTGATGAAATATCCGGGCTAGCATCGGCACAAGTCGCCGGCTGGCGTCCGGCAGGATTTATGCTACTTGGAATGGCTGCCACTGGCGCCCTCATTCTCGGTCACACAAGAAAATGGCATGAGCAAATTATTAAAAAATGGAATGCCAGAGTTCAGATGTCTTGTGAAGCCCGCTTCGCTAATTAAGAGAAACTGTTAGAGCATCACAAAAAATACTACTTTTTGTTTTTCACTTTAAATTTTTCAGTGGCCTGTAGTAGGGCACGTAAAATTCCCGGTTCATCCACCGCATGACCTGCATCTGGAATAATTTTAAGTTCAGCATTTGGTAAAGCTTCATGTAAATCAAAGGCATTTTTTACCGGACAAACCATATCATATCGACCATGAATAATGATTGTTGGAATATTTTCAATTTTGTGAGCATTTGCAATTAAAAAATTATCTGTTCTGAAAAAAGCATTGTTGGTGAAAAAATGGCATTCGATACGAGCAATTGAAAGTGCTTTTTGATCCTCTTCGAAGTCTGCCTTTGACTCAATACTCGGAATGAGATGCAAGGTTGCCCCCTCCCAGCCAGCCCAGGCCTTAGCGGCTGCCAGTCGAATATTAGCATCTGACGAAGTTAGCTTTCTATAATAACTTGAAACCATATCTCCCCGTTCACTTGGAGAAATTTGTTCTACGTAGGCTTTCCAAAAATCCGGAAATACGAAGTGTGCCCCTTCTTGATAAAACCATTTGATTTCTTCTTTGCGACATAAAAAGATGCCACGTAAAACCAAATGAGTACAAACTTCGGGGTAAGTTTCAGCATAAGCAAGTGCCAGAGTACTCCCCCACGAACCACCAAAAACCATCCACTTCTCAATCGCCAATCTATTTCGAATCATCTCAATATCAGATACAATATGCCATGTTGTATTATCTTCTAGCTCGGCATGAGGCCTACTTTTACCGGCGCCTCGTTGATCAAATAAAATAATTCGATAGTGATTCGGATCAAAAAGCCTGCGATGCATTTCGCCGAAGCCTGCGCCTGGTCCACCATGAAGAAATAGTACAGCTTGGCCGTTTGGATTACCGCACTCTTCAACATAAATTTCGTGCAGCCCATCTACCTTCAAATAAAATTTATTGTAAGGTTCAATGGCCGGGAATAGCTCTCCAATTTTTTGGCTACCTATCCTATGGCTACCTATCCTATGGCTACTTATCCTATGGCTACTTACTATATGGACACTCATTTTTTAAACCTCATCAGCTTTTGAGTGATCATTTGTACCTGATCAATCTTAAATAAAATAGCAAGAACGACATAAAAAATCAAAAAAATGAAAAGGTCGAGAGCCCCTGCCAAAAAGACATGTAGTCCCAAAATCGAGACCAGCAATAAATGATAAACTAAGAAACTCATGGCACCCGAAATAAAGCTGATTCCCCATAGCTTAATGAGAAAGTACTTTTGAAAAGAAATGCCGCCAATTTTTTTTGTCAATGCTCTTTTCAATAGATAATATTCAAGACAAGCTGCGAGGCCTGATGATGCCGTGAGACCGGTCAGTCCCCACATTGCAGGTATGTGCAGGATTACCGGCAGCCTAACTCCCATCGCATATCCCAAAGCCATGGTGAACGTCACTCGAACGAGAGCAAAGCGCATTGGCGTCTTTGTATCTTTGAGCGCATAAAAGGCCGACGAATAAATGCGACCCATAGTGGCTGCCAAAAGGCCGATTGCTGAACCAAAAAGGGCCCGCCAAACATCAAGTGTGTTATCACGGTGAAATGCACCTGTTTGAAAAATGAAACCAATCAAAACATCGCCCAAGATTAAAAATACGATCACTGAGGGCACGACAAAAAATGCAACACGACTGCTTCCAATTAAAATACGCTGCCGCAGAAGAGCACTCACCTCGTCGCTGGTACCTTGAATTTTAGACATTGCCGGCAGTTCCGCGGCTGAAATGGACATCCCGAAAAGACTCACTGGCAAAAGATAAAGCATCTGCGCGAAACTCATACTTGAAACAGCACCAACTGGAAGTAGACTTGCAAACCAAATATCAATATAGGCACTAACTTGCACCACTCCCCTTGAAAATAATACCGGAAGGAAATTACGAATCACACTTCGCTCATTTTGTCCGATTTTAAGCGTAGGCCAAAGCTTGGGAACAAATTTAATTACTTGCGGTAGCTGAACCAAAAACTGCAGAAAACTGCCAAGCAAGAGACTCCATGCAAGGGCTTCGATTAATTCTACACCCAATAAGCTTTGTGCGACAAAAAGAAGAACCACAATCTGAGTGACATTCCAAATGACCGGCGCTGAGTAAGAAAGAAAGAATTTTGCATGCGTATTTAATATTCCGAGGCACCACGCCGACATTACCAATATAGCCGTACCCGGAAACAGTATCTGTACGAGACGAATAGTAAGTTTATGAGTCTCCCCAGAAAAACCAGGTGCAATCAAAGAAATTAGATTAGGGGCAAAGATCGCTCCAAAAAAACTCAATGAAACGACCAAACCAAAGAGTAACCAAAAAATGCTAGCGGCAAGTTGATTTGCTTCCTTCTCTTTATTTTGAGCCACGAGCTGAGCATAGACCGGTATAAAGGAGGCCGATAGCACGCCCTCACCCAGTAGATTTTGCAAAAAATTTGGAATTCTATAGGCTGCTTTAAAGGCATCTGCGAGATATGAATTTCCAAAATAATGAGCGATGGCACGTTCTCGTAAAAAACCAAAGATACGACTTAAAAAAATGCCGCTAGCAACCAAAAAGGCATTTCTTGAAGACGAATTTACAGTTGATTTCTCTTTCATCGATGAATCGAGAAAACCGGCACGCTGGCAGATTTGCAAGCCCCCGATTGACCTGAAATGATTCGCTCTGGATCAACGGCGAAAACAATTCGCCCACTAACCGCTGTAGCTTGAATTCTCGCTCCGCTACTCGAACTGTTGATACTTGAAGGAGCTTGAGAAACTGAGCTAGTGGTCTTTCCAGCAATTGTACATCCCGCAGTCTGCGCATCGATGACTGAGTTGCCTGTGCAACTTGAATTGATGCTCATAAATATTGGCACAATTTCGCTCCCCGTAGGAGTGGTCCCACATGAATTTGAAAGACTGAGTCC
>JAYVXS010000314.1:0-10465 GCA_043784965.1 Bdellovibrionales bacterium | reverse complement strand
GATTTTTTGGCGTCCGATTAAAACTTCATCTTTGTTTTTTCAGCAAGCTCAAGAACTCGCTGAGGATCTGGATACACCACCTTCAAGCATGCTTCGTCTGCTGGCGACAGCTCGCGTATTTTCTGAGAACTCGGGCTCGGATTCAAGCTCGAGCCCGAATTCAAGCTCGGGCTCGCGAGAATCCGTTCAATGCAGGCTCCGGCTAGTTCGCGGCGCTTCATGCTTCGAATTTCATGAACTAACTCATTGCCACTGGTAATAAACATCAAAATGAACATCGCCGCTAAAAGAGCCTTGCGGGCATTTGGGAACTTTGCAAAAGCGAGCCACAGTGAAAGCAAAATGAAACTCCAAGAAAGAGTCATGACAATTGAGTAGCGATTGCCAATCGCTTCGAACATCTCCCAGGTGGGGCTTCGCGGTTTTGAAATCAAGATTCCGCTGGTAACACCATAGAGTACGATTAATGGTTCTTGTAGTTTCGCGAGTCGTTTTCTAGACGAAAAATACCAAATGATGAGAGCAAAAAAAACAATTCCAAAAAAGAAAGCCACTTTGTGACCAGGAGACGCAAATGGAATCCCCCAAAACATCATAAGATGGCCGAGATATCGCCAAAGCGCAAAAGTTGTATTGCCGACGACTGGAGTGTGCGGCAGATAAAATACGTACAGCAAAACACTGACCACACCGAAAGCAAATGCCCCGATGGCTAGTCGCTTACGGCCGCCCTTGTCTTTCGCGTCTGTACCTTTCGCGTCTGTACCTTTCGCGTTTATATCCCTTGCGCTAAAAAACTCCTGCGCAAATGCAAGAAGGATAATCGGCACGGACAAGAGCCAAGTGCCAAGTGTTAGCACATTGATCAGCATATAAACGGACATTTGGGCATATTGGTGCTTTTGCATCGACCTGAGAGCCAAAATAAAACAAAAATTTGAAATCACCCAACTGATACAAATCCCCATAATATAAACATCGGACTGGCCCCAAGAAAGACAGAATAAAAAAAGCCCAGCAATGAAAAATTTGTCTTTTTTCAAATCCAGCTTTTGACGAAAATAATTCTGCCAGAGAAATATAAACAGCCCCAACATCAAGATTAGAGTTAAGGCCATCAGCCACTTCACTTGGCCAGGTAAATACTGCGCAGTCGAATATAGAATTTTTGGCAGAATAATTCGATGCTGATCATCGGGCGCGATGAAAAGGGCAAAAACTTCTGCAAGTCCCTTGCTATGCTTAAGGTCGTAAGCGAAGGAAATATGGCTATCCCACTCGTCCCAATGAGGAACATTGGGCACCATAAAGACTATAAAACCAAGATGAAACAAAAAGTATACGGCCATTAGGATGCGCAGCCATGTCGGCATAGACAAGATCGCGGCTCTGGTGCTTTCAAGTAGTTTAGTCATCGGAGCTTGGCTTCGATCCAGCGATGTGGCCGCAAATAATTTAGGCTCAAATAAACTTCACAATTTTTCTTAAGTAATCGCCATATCCACTCTTCGGAAAGTTCGCTGCCGTCTGAATCAATTGCTCTCTGGTGATGAACTTTTGGCTATAAGCAATTTCTTCAAGGCAAGCAATCTTAAGTCCCTGACGTTTTTCAATCGTCTGCACAAAGTGCGCACTCTCAAGCAGCGAATCATCAGTGCCAGTATCAAGCCAGGCGTATCCTCGGCTCAGAGTTTCGACATGAAGTTCTCCGCGCTCTAGATATTTGCGATTGACGTCGGTGATTTCAAGTTCTCCGCGCAGTGAATGCTTGAGGTTTTTTGCGATCTCAACGACTTGGTTGTCATAAAAATATAGCCCGGTCACCGCCCAATTTGATTTTGGAGTTTTAGGCTTTTCTTCAATGCTAATCGCTTTGCCTTTGTCGTCAAACTGCACAACACCGTATCTCTCGGGGTCGTTCACATGATAGGCAAAAACGGTTGCGCCCTTTGCAAGTTTTGAGGCTCGTGCGCCGAGTCCTGAAATATCATGACCGTAGAAAATATTGTCTCCGAGAATGAGAGAAACTGCATCTTTGCCAATGAATTTTTCGCCGATAATAAAAGCTTGGGCAATTCCCTCTGGTTTTGCTTGAGCCTCGTAGCTAAATTTCACACCAAACTGTGAGCCGTCTTTGAGCAAAGTTTCAATCAGCGGCAAATCTCTTGGCGTGCTGATGATGAGAATCTCTTTGATCCCAGCTAACATCAAAATTGAAATTGGATAGTAGATCGTTGGCTTATCATAAACTGGCAGCAATTGCTTGCTGACCGCAATGGTGCTTGGATAAAGCCTAGTGCCACTTCCGCCTGCGAGTACAATGCCCTTCATAAGATCCTTTCGTGCGAGGTACCTGCTTCAATTTGCTGAAGCAGGGCGCAAATGCGCCGCTTCAGCAAATTGAAGCAGGTACCTAAGCTAAAAAATTCTGAAATACTTGGCATATGCTCTCCAATAATTGGATGGACACTAGCACTTTCAATCTTTTGGGTCAAAATAAAGACGATAGTAGCTTCGTTTTAAGCGTCTGAGGCTCTCAGCTTACCTTTAAGGATGAATCATAGACGTCCCGTGCTAGACGCCCGCAACCCACCGAAATTGTTAAATATTTATAGTGTACTTATTTACACATTTACTTACACATAAAAATGTGCTAATATTTGGCCATGTTTAAACGGATTTATGGCAGTACTGCGGTAGTCGCGGAAAATGATCGGTTCCAAAAATGAGTAACTCACGAAAAAAATTGGATGCAGCCATCGCAAAAACAAAAGTGCTGCCCGCGGATTGGTTCGGCAATATCGAGGCATCTGTGGACGAGCTGCCGTCTGTTCAAAAAAGTAAACGCGTGCGTAAAAATATCTTTATTGATCAGGCTACCGTCGAAGCTCTTGAATATATTTGCAAAGAGAAAGACGTTGCTTTTACAGAACTCTCCAACGATATTCTGACAAGCTTCGTAAATCAGAAAAGGAAAAAGTCCTCTTAAGAGGAAATCGAGGCTCCCAAACCGATGGGTAAGATCCATACTGTAACCGGCTTTCTCAGGACCGTCGAATGAGTATAAACGCACAAGTGAATTTATCTGCGTCTGGGGCGCCAGTTAAAAATGCAGCTCACGGATTGGAAGCGGACACTAAGCGACTCTACGAAGCTTAACTTCTGCCACTAACCCCATAGCTTCAACAAGTCTCAAAACTCTGTCAATTGTGATCTTTTGTAAACTTCCCGTTAAAATTCCAGTTACAGCACTTCGAGGCAGACCAGATCGCTTTGCCAACTCTTGATGGGTCAATTCTTCTTTCTTAAGAGCCTCGAGTATTCCTTTAATCAATTGAGCCTTGATAACAGCTTCCATACCTCGAGAAGGAGAGATGTTGAGAAGCTCAGCTAATCTTTGACCACTTGTTTTCTTCTTCATAAATTCTCCTTCATTCTTTTTTTAGCTAAATCGATATTTTGCTTAGGCGTTTGCTGGGTTTTCTTTTTGAAAGCATGAACCAACCAAATATCGCCTTGCCTAACCAGCATATAAATAACTCGATAAATTCCAGATCTATCCTTAAGTCTTAACTCGTAAATTTTACGTCCGACTGACGGCATGGGGCGTGACATCGGCATTGAAAGCATGAGGCCCGCATCTAGCCTTGCCAGCATATCTGCTAGATCTTCCCTGATATCTTGAGGGAACTCCTCGATCTCTTTTTGACATTGCTTCAAAGCCTGTATCACAGTTGGTAATGTCTCACAAATAAGACATTTTGTCAAGTCTCATTTTTAAGACATTCAAGGCTGTTGCGAATGCGCATAGGCTAAAATAACTATGGGATTTCCTACTAAAAGAACAGGTCAACAATGATCGCGCAAGGCTAGATAAAGCCAAGGTCAGCAAAATCCTCCATCACCGTATTGACGAATTTAGCACTGATCGGTTGATTAAGTTGTTTCAGAGCTTAAATCCGTATATAAAAATAAAAGTCAGCTAATAAAGTATCGTCAAAACTGATTTGGATAGGAATTAATATGGAACTTTTAACTAAGTCTAAGAAATCAGCTCAGGTCGAAAAACCCAAGGGCCACAATCCTGACATTTCTGCATTGGCACAGTTCCAACCAGGTTCAAAGAATTCGAATTTGATAAGTAAGATTAAGAAGCTAAGGGCCCGCGCAAAAATAAGTATTACAACTTTTGCACAGTGGATTTTGAATCAGATCAAGGCGGAAGGAGGAACGGCTAGCCAGAGGCGCTAACCGGACGACGACCAACGAAGAACTGATTTAAAAGACCTAGCAAAATTGTAACAATTATTTTTGCGCAGGCCCTAAAGATCAAATCGCATGGTCTTTGGAATCCAGAGGAGGAATTTCAAGTATTCGCATAATACCTAGCTTCCTCAAGCCAAAGCCCAATCAAGACTTAGGACATAAATTCGAAAATGGCATCAAGACCTCTTGCCCAAGAAAGAACTTCGATTCTGTCTTCTTTGTAACTGCGGGCACCTGCATAGATTAAAATTGAGCGATGCCTATTTTTATAGAATTGCGCAAATCTTTTGAGCCCCAAAAAATCATCGCCATGTATATTCTCCGAAGATTTTATTTCAACGCTGAGTAGCTCAGACTCATTTTCAATGATGATGTCAACCTCACTGCCGCCCTCAGTTCGGTAAGTAGAAATTCTGCAGTGATCTCCATGCACTTTATTGAGAGTCAGTATTTGATTGACGATAAAGTGCTCGAACAAAAATCCCTTGCGATCATTTGATAAGGTAAAATTCTGCAGCAAGCCATTTAACACTCCAAGATCGAAAAAATAAAATTTAGGATGCTGCACTAATCGTCTTGTCTCACTTCTGGAGAATGAGTTCAAACGGCTGACAATCAAAGTGTCTTCTAATATTTCAAAAAAACGAGAGCTTGCTTTTTGGCTGATTGAAGCCTGTGATCCCAATTTAGAAAAATCAAGAAATTCTCCAGACTTTGACGCCGCGACCATAAGAAATCTTGAAAAGCCCTCAATATTTTTTGTAAGAGCTTCCGCCTGAATTTCTTCTTTCAGATAGGTTCCCGCGTAACTACGCAAAACTTCCTTTTTTGTTTTAATATCTTTTTCAGATAAAATACCCGGCATGGATCCAAAGGCCAATGCATGTCCAAGTGTCAGATCGCTTCGGCACTCCTGAAATGCGAGTGGTCCTAGGCTATAAGAAACAATTCTCCCTGGCAAAAGGTTCGCCTGACCCCGTTTTAACTTTCTAGCACTCGATCCAGTTAAATAAAACTGAATGCCTTTAGGCCGGTCGTCCAGAATAGCTTGGACGGTATTCAACAAACTTGGAATTCGTTGCACTTCGTCTATAAAAACTGTTTTTGGCTTATCAATTTTTAATATTTTCTCCAAAAGATCTGGCTGTGATGAAAACTCTAAAAACGTCTTCTCTCTAGAGAGATTGATCGATAGATCTGGATTAATTGAGCGAATCAATGTTGATTTGCCAGTTTGCCTTGGCCCCAACAAAAGGATGCTTTTGGCACTTTTCTTTAGTTTGTCTGCAATGAGACGGCGATATTCCATGCCCCTATTAGGATACCAAAAGGGAAATATGTCAAATATCATCGTGTCTATTTTACGTAGCATTTTAGACACGATGGTATATTATTGACATTTCGGATCGGGGTTGTCGCGTCCCAGATAATCAGCCTATAGAGAGCGGAATCCTGACTTCATTGCTCTGATCCATTTTTTGAGAATCTTTGCCGATATAGATCAGGATTCTGCGCCTTACTTGAGTCGCGATGAGGTAAGCTGCATGGGGACTGATGGATAACCGCCCCTTCTTTCGTTGCCTACGAATATAAATGAACCCTATTTGGCAGGTTTTTTGGGTGTGACTGAAATAAGTCTGCACTCGTGGAAGCCGAGAGCAACCACTTAAAATTGCAGTATAAATCATAATCTTGTAGGCCCTAGACCTACTAAGATTCTGCGCCAGGAATCTATGGTTACTAATTGACCCCTGATCCTTTGGCCATGAAAATTCAATACTTTTCGTATATGCCGCATTTTTCATTTCGACTTTATTTCTAGTTGACTGAACTATAATACTTACTTTTTTACAGTTGACTGAATTCTAATGCCAGACTAGAATTGGCACTAATGGATATACCAAGGTATTTACACGATCAAATTAAACACGACTTAGCTGAGAAGATGGTGTTTCTCGGTGGCCCTAGACAGGTGGGCAAGACATATTTGGCAAAAAAGTTTTTACATAAAAATCAGAACTATCTAAATTGGGACTTTGCCTCCGATAAGAAACTGATATTAGGTAATCTTCTGGATGTTAACTCAAAACTCATTGTCTTGGATGAAATTCATAAATATAAATTTTGGCGTACACTCATCAAGGGATATTTTGATAAGTATTTTCCACGCCTAAATTTTTTAGTAACTGGATCAACTCGGTTGGATTACTTTAGAAAAGGTGGTGATTCTTTAGTTGGTCGCTACCATTTTCTGCGATTGCATCCATTGAGCTTGTGCGAAATTTCCAAAAATCCAACCGCCAAGGACCTAAGTAATCTATTGGCCTTCGGAGGCTTTCCTGAACCTTTTTTAAAAAAAGATAAAGTCTATCATCAACGCTGGCAAACGGAACGTATTTCAAGAGTTACCCAACAAGATCTTCGTGATCTAGAAACAGTCAAAGATATTTCACTTGTTGAGCTACTTATCTATACATTGCCATCGAAAGTCGGCTCGCAGTTATCAGTTAAGAGTCTTCAAGAAGATTTGAATAACTCTCCAGTCACAATTGAGCGTTGGATCAAATTGCTGGAGATGCTTTATTATTGCTTTAGAGTTCATCCCTATGGGCCGCCAAAAATTAAGGCGGTAAAAAAGGCGCAGAAACTTTATTTATGGGATTGGTCGGAACTTACAGATAGCGGAGCCTGTTTTGAAAACCTTGTTGCCTGTCAGCTACTTAAATTTTGCCATTTTGAAGAGGATACCAAAGGAATTAAAACTGAGTTGCGCTATTTTAAAGATGTCGTGACCCAGAAAGAAATTGATTTTATAGTACTGCAAAAAGGGCGGCCACTTTTTGCTGTTGAATGTAAAACTGGTGAAAAAAGTCTGTCCAGTTCGCTATCTAAGAATGGACAAAAATTGAAAATACCGAAACTTTACCAAGTGCATACAGGCCAACGGGACTATGGTGAAGAGACCACTGGCCGAGTCCTTCCTTTTGTTAGCTTTTGCAAGGAATTGAAGCTTCCATGAAAAGAAAAATGGTGCCAGTTTTCTTTTCACGGACACCTTGACCATGCCTACTTAATTAATTGTTCTTCGATGGGCTTCATTATCCCAATTGAAACGAAAGTTAGACTGGACTCGTGTCCACCTTGCTTTGGCAACACGGCAAGCTTCTCTAAAGAAGTGAAACCTCCATTTTTTTATTCAATCAGGGCGCACGCTTTCTAATAAACGCCTTAATCGACGGCATTTCGTGGAAAAAGTTTAGCGATAATGAAACCGATCAGTCGAGATATTGACGAGTATGGCGTGCCTTTTTATCACAGCCTACTTTACAAGCTTTCGTGGGACTAAATAAATTTGTAGCTCGCACCCAACAGCAGAGGCCGCCTTACTCATTGTATCAAGCGAGAGTGCCGTATAGTCTTCGTCGAAAACTCTCGCTGTTGTCGTTGGGCTTCCAAAAATTTTTCGAAGTTTGCCCTTCGTTGCCTTAGCTCTTGTCATTCTTTTTTCAAGCTGATGAATAAATGTTCGCTTTGTGGCCCTTGCCGAGACTTGGGCCTCAAGCCCTTCTTCGGATAGAAAGTCAGCAAAGCTCGAACCTGTATGAATATTTCTTTTCTGACTCATGATTTGTTCCTTCCCTTCTTTGATTTACTTTCAATATCTCGCTGATGATGAATCCATTTTTTCATTCGAACCCATCCAAGATCGAGATCTGACTTTGGTGTCTTTTGCGAAGTCTTTTTAAAAAAATGCACCAAAATCATTTCAGCCCCAAAGACAAAAAACAAAGTACGGAACTCAATATCCTGGACCGTATGCCTGACCTCATAAAGAGTTTCTTCAAAAAGTCCTTTCCCAGATCTCAGACGATCAACGTATGGCTTATCCACTCGCCAATTGACTTCAACAAAGCGAATGTCTTCTCCGACAACTGTTTTTATTGGTCGTCCCAATTCTAACAACTTTTCTTTCACAGGTTCATTTCCAGATTCTGCGGCGTAGAATTTGGCTTGAATGCGCTTTCTGGGTGTTAATTGTTTTATAGATATACCCTTTTCTGAGTGTACTCTATAGAGTACTTATTGTCAACTGTTTCATGTTAAGACTTTCTCAAAAATTTATGCTTCCCCAATTTAATACGAGATCGAATGCGGCCGACCTCGACCAAGTCTGAATTACGCTTAATTGCGCCTAGCTTTGTAATAATAGTCGAACGACCTATCTCGGTCTGGCCTTTGGATATTGGTTTTGGCATAAAAATGGTGCCGCCATCGAACTTCAACTGCATCTTTTCAGACTGTGCAAGCCACTGCTCAACTCCAAAATGAATTTAGAACCCGAATTCACACCTCGCAAGGCGAATTACGAATGGGCTAGATTAGAGCTAAAGCAATTTAGAGATGAGGATTTAAGGATGAGGAGTAATTGCAATTATTGTAATTTGTTTTTTATCCGGACCATAACACCAAAAAACTCGATATGCGCCGGGGCTTCGATTCTGAGCATAGGCCTCAAAAACCTTTTGCTTATTGTCATAGGGATGAGCCAGGGCATCGAACTCATGGGTATTTAGATCGGGATGGCGCGGATTGTTTTTAAGAAGATCAATGCATTTGTCGACTTGTTTGAAAAGACCTTCAGCTGGCGAAGCCTTCGCCTTTTTGTTTTTTTCGCGATGATCGAGTGATCGCTTCGCGGCGACCTCAAGTTCTTGATACTTTTGGTTAGAGGCTTCTAACCATATGAGCTCAAACATCCAGATTTAATCCTCTAACTTGTCTTTCCAGGCCTTCTTTTTATCGAAAGCTGGTTTTTTTACAAACTTTTGCTCTCGCGCTTGTTTCAATCCGAGGAGAACAGAGTTTAAGGCCCCCTCATTATCAAAAAGCCATTTCTCTCGGGCCGGAATTATAACAGCAGGCTTCACTAGGTACTCACCGCTTGCGAGCTTCTCAACAAGTACGGTCGAGCCGGCCAAATCTTCTCCTAAAAGAAGGCGGCCTTTCGAATCTATTTTTTTAGCAGCAGTCATTTGACACCTCACAACCAGGCTTAGAATACACCAAGTGGGATAAAAACTCAAGTGGGATATTCCCACCAGAGGTGCCGGCTTCCTTTTACGTACTTGTGGCGCATTCGCCCTTCTGCAGATTGGCAGCATTTCATTTCGAGCCTTAATCCAAACCCTTAGCTGTATCCACTGCCTTTAGTAGCCGCAGATAGGGTGCGGAGAAGAAATCAGCTCGAGGATGCCCGCCGGATTGATGCGCTTTGAAAACTCAAATATGTGCCCCCCGGTGGCCTGCCAGTCAAGAGAGTTCCCGCAGGCATATTTACGATCCACACAAATGATAAAATTAGATAGCTTTGCTGCCTGCAGTTTCTTTAGCTTATCGCGCAGATAATCAGGGTGCCAAAATCCAACAATTTCAAGAAAATAACGTCGCTCTAAAAAGTGCCGATTTCTGATTTCGAAATCAGGAAAGATCCAGCCGTTACCGCTTATTATGGGCTCGGGCTCACGAATCAAGTTCCAATCGATCGCCATTTTAGAAAACTCGCGAAAGAAACTTCGCTCCAGGGCACTATCGAAGCGTTTGCTTTCTTTTTTGGGAGGCAGCGGTGCTCCCGATGTTAGTTTTAGGACCTTCTCTTGCTGTTTCAATATGCAGGTCGCCTCGAGTTCAAAGCGATCACAGTTTTGTAAAAATGGCAGTAGCTCACCAAGGTGACGACCATAGATGAGCGTATGTCGAAATATTGAGTAGGGCCCCGAAACCATCAGGCGAAAACCATTGGCCATTTCAGGATTTGTTTTAGGTTTCACTTCAGGATTTGTATTTTGATTCGTTTCATTAGTTTCATTGGTTTCAATAACACATATTAGGCCCTTTAGTTTTGCCTGGCGAATGACAGGCCGACACTGCCCATAGATCTCAATTTTCACATTTTTAGATCGTGCCAACAGTGCTTTGACCAAAGATAAATTAGTCTGAAGTGCCAATTGAAGTGAGGTCAAATTTGAAAGCGAGCTGGTGTCAATCAAACGCTCGGCTTTAAGGTCGCTAAAAAGTAGATTCATTAGGATTTCTGGTGAAATTTGAAATGAGTTTGCAACTTCTATTATTGCCTTTTGCTTATCTTGTAATTTGTGATTGGCTCTGAAAAGTGCCGCCCGCAATAAACGCGCCTTGATGG
>JAYVXS010000313.1:0-3249 GCA_043784965.1 Bdellovibrionales bacterium | reverse complement strand
TTCTAGGTGGATGGCGGCCTTTGCCCACTCTTTTTGCCTGTTTATTTTTTGCCTTTACTGATGCGATTCAGATTCAACTTCAGGGGAAAACCATTGGTGAATTTCAAATTCCAAATTCTTTGGTGCAGATATCGCCATATTTGATTACGCTACTACTTCTTGTATTTTCTTCGCGAAAAATTTTGGCACCTCGAGCAATCAATCGTCAATTGTAGACTATCCAACCCCCTCCGGGGCCCTGTCTTCTTTTTGTAGGGCTGGATATATAGAGCAGTTTTCTGGCAGTGGCGACGGAGCTCAGTTTTTCAACATTTTACCAACTAAAAAAAGCAAAAACTAGCCTCCTGAAAGAGGTCCATTTTCACGAAGGCGTACTCCGACGGCTCCATTCGATACTTTGCCTAAGAGAATAAGATGCCGGCTTTGGCTTAAATTGAAATGCCTGCTGAGCTTTGGTGGAATCAAACCAGTGGTACATGGTGGAGGCAAGCGCGCTTTCATAATTCAAAAATGCTTTGCCACCATTTCGTGACTGTAAGTCGCCAAGTCGCCCAAGGGTTTTGACAATAAAGTTTGGCAAATAAATTTTTGGCGGTTCTACCTCGGCTATATCGGCGATTGTTTCAAATAGTTTTCTAATTGTGAGATTTTCGCCGGCAACAATATAGCGTTCGCCTGACCTACCAGTTTGCCAAGCTTTGATTGTACAAAGCATAACATCTTCGATCGATACGACATTGACGCCTCCAGAAGTATAAAAAGGCAATTTACCCTGAGCGACACGTTTTTGCATTCCACGTGAGGCTTTTCTTTCATCCCCAGGCCCATAAATAGTAGAAGGATTTAAACACACAGCCTCAAAGTCTCCCCTGCGAACAGCTTCAAATACGAGTTGTTCGGCCTTTCTTTTGGTCTCGAAATACCCGAGATTCAGATGGGACAAATTATATTTGGAGTTTTCATTTAAAACAGTATGTGAATTGAAGCTGGCCCCTATCGTTACGACCGAGCTGAAATGTACAAGACGACGGACCTTATTCACTTTACAGGCATTTATGACGTTAGCCGTACCGCTGATATTTACCGATTCCATACGTGCGCGCTCATGCCCGGAGTAGGCTACAACTCCGGCGAGATGAAAGACTGTGTCGATCTCTCTTGCGGCCGCTATCACTTGGACTGGTTCCGTTACGTCGCCTACGGCAATTTCAATTTTGAGCGATTTTAAATCTTCCACATCTTTTGGATCGCGAACGAAAACTCTGACTTGATGGCCTTCATCGACCAGAGTTTGTGTAAGCCAACCACCGACGAAGCCCGAAGCTCCGGTTACTAAAACATGCATTTGAAACTCTCTTTAGACGAAGGACCAGTCCCTGGAGCCGTCTAACAATTTTTGAACCTGTGTCATATCTATTTAGCCCCACTTTTAGTTCGGGAACAATAGTTTTAAATGCGAGGTTAATCGTAGAGATCAAATTAACGATACTTAAACTTACTTGGCTTTTCAGGTTTAGCTGAGAAAAATGCCTTCACCAAAAGTAACACTGAGTACGAGATAATGAATCCGAGTAGGGAGCCAGCAATGACATCACTCGGGTAGTGAACGCCAACATAAATCCTACTATAAGCTATCGAAGCAGCAAAAAGGTAAACCAAAGCACTAGTTGCCGGAAAGAAAAAGGCAGTAACGCCGGCGGCCGCAAAAATATTTGCCGCATGACTTGATGGAAACGAAGGGCCACCAGAATCCTCGACTTTTAGATTAACATGAATGCCTGCGTGGGCTGGGCGGGAGCGCTGAACAAAGCGTTTGACCACGCGAAATGAAAACATATCTGTTAAAATCAGAGTAACCGCAAGAGTCAGCAAAAATTTAAAACCCTTCATGCGGTATTTGTAAATCACAGCAAATATTAAAAGAGGTAAAAGCCCATACAAAAAGTGCGGTGACTGGTGGAAGTCGGTGACACCAGGGAAGTAAAAGTCCCCAAGAGAAAAGGCCCAATCTTGATTAATCTTTGCAAACAGACTCTGGTCGAGGCCCTTATAATATTCAAAAAGCTTTGCGATCACGATCGCTCCATAATTGGTATTTGAACGGGAGCCGACTGTACTGAAGCATACAATCCCTTTGCTACGTCCAGTAAAATAGGAACATGCTTTGGATATCTTCTCATTTTCTTTGCAGTATGCGAAACTATTTTCATGATTGAACTGAAAAAACTCAATGGAACGCCGATTTTTATAAATCCAGACCTCATAAGACTTATTGAGTCAACGCCCGATACCCTGGTGAATTTTTTAGATGGAGAGTCCATCCTAGTACTCAACTCTCCTCAAGAGATTATTTCAAGCATCATTTCATTTAGAAAAAAATACTCATTTTTTGCTCCGAACTTGAGTGCAATTTATTCAGCGCTCCAAAGTGACAACGAAGATTTGCAAGAATAAAAGGGAAAACGAATGGATCTCATTACAGTTCTTGGTTTAGTTCTCGCATTTGGTGGTATTTTAGGTGGGCAGCTGCTTGAGGGCGGCCACATCAACTCGCTGATGCAAGGGACTGCCTTTCTCATTGTTTTCGGTGGAACTTTGGGTGCGGTTTGCATTGCAACTACTGCCGAAGATTTGCGGATGGGTTTGAAACTTCTAAGACTTGGTCTTTTTGAATCCAACGACCAAAATCCTGAAAAGATCGTTGTGCAACTTATTGATGCTGCTCAAGTAGCTCGAAAAGAATCGATTTTGGCTTTAGAAAAAAAGTTATCTGATATGAGCAATCCATTTATGCAAAATGTTTTTCGCTTCGTGATAGATGGCGTAGACCCTAAAACCTTAAGAGAAATCTTTGAAAACGAACTTTTTATTGAAGAAGAAAATCAACATGCAGGAGCAAAAATTTGGATGGATGCTGGCGGCTTCGCGCCGACCATCGGAATAATCGGGGCGGTATTAGGACTAATACATGTTATGGAAAATTTGGCGGACACCGCAAAGCTTGGGCAAGGTATCGCCGTGGCATTCGTAGCAACCGTTTATGGCGTGGGGTCGGCGAATCTTCTGTTTCTACCGCTAGCTAATAAGATTAAACGCAAAATCAAACTAGAAATTGAAGTGAAAAACATGATTCTTGAAGGCGCCATTGGAATTATGGCCGGAATGAATCCATTTATTATTGAACAAAAATTACGGGCCTATCTTCATCGAGATAGAGCTCAGGTAAAAGAATAGTTTTCATGGCAAGAC
>JAYVXS010000312.1:0-3255 GCA_043784965.1 Bdellovibrionales bacterium | reverse complement strand
GCAGGTTGTCGCAATGAAAAGGTCTCGAAAACGCCAGGAGCGAAGCGGCCAGACTAGCGAAGCGGCGATTGCAACAGAAATCTGATGAAATATCCGGGTTAAGTCTCATTTTCCGCTTACATAAATGTCGTAGACCAATAGATAGTGAAAGAGATATCCGAGAGAGACCGCGACATGCCAAATCTCATGAAATCCGAATACGTTGGGGATAGGGTTTGGCTTTTTCATAATGTAAATAACCGCACCGATTGAATAGGAAAGTCCGCCGAGAACCAAAAACCAAGCGTTTTGACTGGTCATCGTGGCCCAGGCTTCGCCTATACGAAAAATCAAGATCCAGCCCATTGCTAAGAATATTCCAGTATAGACCAGTCGAGAGCGAGCCCACTTTGGTAGTTTAGGTTTAAAATAGGTATAGAGCATTCCTGTGATCGCGGTCACCCAAACTCCGGTCATCAAATAGGTTCGCCATGGTTCAGAGATTATTCTTCTTAAAAAAGGCGTATAAGTGCCGGCAATGAAAAAATAGATAGTAAAGTGATCAAAATTTTCGAGGATCTGCTCAAAATGACTCGTGAGTTTAAAACCGTCACTCATAAAATGATAGGTGGAGCTAACGAACATTGTTGTGCATCCGGCAAAAGCAAAGATAAGACAGGTAACGAGGTCCCATCCTTGAACTTTGGGGGACGCGATAAATAGCCATAGACCGTAGAGACCCACCATAAGAGTTAGAAAATGTAATTGTGCTGAAATTGTTTTCAGATAGACAATTTTAAAGCTGTGGTCAGTGTGTTTCTCTATACGATATTTTGACATGGCCATATTACTCATGAATTCACATTAATTTGCAATGAGGATTTGCCAAATACTATAATATTGTCTACAAATTTTAAGCAGAGTGTTTATTCTCTTTTAGGTATCGTCAATTTGAACTAGGAGGAAATTTGTCATCGACTTTAAATCCAACAGCCGCGGCTAAATTTGAACGGGCCCACGGCATTCAAAGTACTAAAACCTTTCTGGGTCATCCAGTCGGATTGTTTGTCCTGTTTTTTACTGAAATGTGGGAGCGCTTTTCATATTACGGTATGCGGGGGCTTTTAAAGCTCTATATGGTGAATTATCTTTTTGTTGTTTCAAGGCAGGTTTTGCAAGGTGGAACAGAGCGAGTCCCTGGTGCGCCAGGAGCAGTTTTGGGCTGGGAGACCATCCGCCATCTAACTCAATCTAATCCTGATGCACTTGCAGGAGCTCATGCGAGCGTCATTTACGGATGGTATACGGGGCTTGTTTATCTAACACCACTACTTGGTGGCTATCTTGCGGACAAATATTGGGGCCAGAGAAAAACGGTTGTGCTGGGTGGGATATTAATGGCGGCTGGCCACTTTCTTATGGCATTTGAAAATTGGTTTTTCTTCGCACTTCTATTTCTAATCATCGGTAACGGTGCCTTTAAACCAAATATTTCAACTCAAGTTGGTAATCTTTACGCTCAAGATGATCCAAGACGAGACGGTGCTTTTACAATTTTTTATATGGGAATTAATTTAGGGGCATTTCTCTGTAATTTGGTCTGCGGAACGCTTGCCGCAACCATGGGTTGGCATTGGGGTTTTGGTGCGGCCGGTGTCGGAATGATGCTAGGTCTTGGCGTCTATTTATTCGGCCAAAAATATTTGGCAACTGATAATTTGACCGCAACTCGAGCGATTCCAGAAGCTCAGAAGAAGCATTCATTAGACACAGGCGAGAAAAAACGCGTTTGGGCTCTGGTTGCATTGTGCTTGCTCAATGTGGTTTTCTGGGCAGTTTATGAGCAGCAAGGCAATACTCTTCAGACTTGGGCCGATGAAAAAACAATTTGGCCAGTGGTTTTGGGTTTTCAAATTCCCGCAACTTGGTTTCAGTCCTTCAACCCACTTTTTATATTTCTACTCGCCCCTCTATTAGATATTTTCTGGATCAAGCAGGGCAAAAAGGGCAAAGAACCATCAAGTGTGTCGAAAATGGCAATTGGTAGCGTTATTCTAGGTCTTTCTTTTATTGTCATGGTAGTGGTTGCATCACAAGGTGATGCAAAGGGTAGTTGGGTTTGGCCAGTTTTCTGTACCTTGCTACTAACGGTGGGTGAGCTTTATCTGTCGCCTATTGGCTTATCACTAGTTACCAAGGTATCTCCTGCGAGAATAGTATCTCTCATGATGGGCATGTGGTTTCTTTCAAGTTTTGTTGGCAATATATTGTCGGGCTATATTGGCCTGCTGTACGAAAACAAGGTCTTGAGTGCAACGAACTTCTTCTGGGTCCTAACAGCTCTAGGTGTGGCAACAGGCTGTTCAATTTGGGCCTTTGCCAAACCCCTTAAAAAGGCTATGGGACACGCTTAAGTTTTTGATCAATTACCTTCCGAGGCTGCTTTTAGCCGCCTCGGTTTTTTTTCACATTTTTTTTGACATTTTTTTGACATTTTTTTGACATTGACCCACCCATAACCGAGACCGAAACAGAAACACTGAGATCGGCAGCCGCTGCCCCGAAACTGCCTCTAGATTGTACTACCTAACTAGCCCGGATAATTTCATCAGATTTCTGTTGCAATCGCCGCTTCGCTAGTCTGGGCGCTTCGCTCCTGGCGTTTTCGAGACCTTTTCATTGCGACAACCTGCTTTGAGGCTGCCTCACTCTAAGGTCTCTCAAGCGCCAGGCCAGTCTGCGAATCAGCGATTTCACGACGAAATTGATGAAATATCCGGGCTAGGCGGGCTCATAGCTCATAGCGTTCTTTTTTTGGCAAAGTTGATTGCTGAGCGAAGCGCTTGTGCTATCTTCGCAAGATATGACAAACACAAAAAATCTCAATCAAAAACCGCCAACTACACAAAATCCTCTTTTGCAGAAATCAACAAATCCACACGCAGCAACTGCCTTCGACCAGATTCGCAAAGAACATTTTATCCCGGCAATTCAATTGGCAATATTAGAGGCAAAGGCACAGATAGAAAAACTCAAGGCATCCGAAGAGCAACCCAGTTTTGAAAATTCAATCTTGGCACTTGAGAGTGCGCCGCAAGAACTTAATTATATTTCAGGGGTATTCTTTAACCTTTTAGGTGCAGAAAGTGATGAAGCGCTACAGGCTATGGCCAAAGATATCTCGCCAATGCTATCAGATTTTTCAAGTGATCTGACTCTTGATCCCAAACTCTTTGACAAGATTCAATCTGTTTATAAGCGAAGTGCGGCACTCGG
>JAYVXS010000311.1:0-3269 GCA_043784965.1 Bdellovibrionales bacterium | reverse complement strand
CCCGAACAGGCTTGGTCCATGCTCGATTCAACCCTGGAATCGCAACCGCTTTATCGAGCTCAGCAACGAGAGCATCATTTGACATATTTTTTCGCCATTGGTCTCTAGGCTTAAGATGAATTGTAAATTCTAACATTGAGAGCGGAGCTGAATCGGTCGCAGTCTCGAAACGCCCTGATTTTCCGAAGACGGATTCAACCTCTGGAATTGTTTTAATCGCAGCGCTCTGGCGACTTAAAAGCTCTGTAGCGGCCGTCACTGAAATTCCAGGAACGGTGATCGGCATATAGAGAAGATCCCCTTCCCAAAGTGGAGGCATAAATTCGGAACCAAGGCGCGAAAATGCAATGCCCGTTACAAACACAAGTAGCGCCATTAAGCCAAGCACGGCTTTTGAATGTTTAAGGCTAAAACTCAAAATTGGAGCATAGATTTTTTGAAGCTTGCGATTGACGGGATTTTCTTCTTCACTGCGGATTCTCCCACGAACAAAGATTACAATGAGAGGTGCGGTCAAAGTGATCGATACAACGGCAGCTACAAGCATGGCAAATGTTTTCGTATAGGCTAGTGGATGAAAGAGTTTTCCTTCCTGAGCCTGAAGTGCAAAAATTGGTAAAAAAGATACGGCAATAATAAGAAGTGAACTGAATATCGAAGGTCCAAGCTCTGAGCAAGCTTCAATGGCCAGATTGGTCCGGCTTTTATTTTTTCCTTCTCCGCGCGCGATTTTCTTGTGCGCATTTTCTATAAAGATCACGACCCCATCGACGATGTCGCCAATTGCAAGAATGATCCCACCCATTGACATAATATTGAGGCTAATATCCATATAATACATCGGAATGAATGAAATGAGAACTGACAACGGAAGAGTAATGGCGACAATCAACGTACTTCGAATGTGAAATAAAAAAAGAAGAATGATCAAACAAACGATGACGACTTCTTCTATAATATTTTCGTTGAGAGTTTGGATGGCTTCTTTAATCAAAATCGAACGATCATAAATAGTTTTAATTTCAACGCCATCTGGAAACGCCGATTTCACTTCGTCTAACTTCTTTTTAATACTTTCGATAACGACAGCAGCATCTTCACCCTGTCGCATAACGATAACTCCGCCAACTGTATCGCCCTTACCATCGAGATCTGAAAGACCTCGCCGAATATTTGGACCAAGAGTCACTCTTCCGATATCAGCAACTCGAAGAGGCGTGCCATTTGGTCCTACGCCAACGGATACATTTTCGATGTCTTTAGGGTCTTTGACATAGCCAAGGCCTCGCACAAAATATTCGCGTTCACTTGCTTCTAAAGTACGACCGCCGACATCCTTGTTACTATTCCTTATGGCTGCAACGACTCGATCTAAAGAAATTTTAAGAGCATTTAGTTTATTTGGATCTACTTCTACTTGATATTGTTTTTCAAAACCACCGACCGCTGCAACTTCTGCAACGCCTGGGACACTTGCCAGCCAATAACGCAAATACCAATCTTGAAAGCTTCTAAGTTCAGCCAGCGAATGCTTTCCTGATTTATCAACGAGGGCATATTGGTAAATCCATCCGACTCCGGTGGCGTCAGGCCCCATCGAAGGTGTCACTCCGATTGGCAATTGACCTGAAAGCTTAGAAAGATATTCAAGAACTCTTGATCTTGCCCAATAGAGGTCGGTGCCATCCTTGAAAATCACATAGACAAAGGACATTCCAAACATGGATTGACCTCTCACGACTGATACTTTTGGAGCAGATACCATTGCCGAGACAAGAGGATAGGTAATTTGATTCTCTATAATGTCTGGGCTTCGGCCCATCCACTCGGTAAAAATAATAACTTGGGTTTCAGAAAGATCTGGGATGGCATCGACTTTAATATTTTTTAAGCACCAAACACCCCATAATCCTAAGAGAATTGAAACTACAATGGTAATTTTTGAATTGTTGCCACACCAAGAGATGATTTTTTCAATCACTATTTGCCGCCATGTCCACTGTGACCAGTCGTAGAAGCACCCTTTTTTAGTGCTGTTTGAAATTTACTTTCAGCATCAATGAGAAAATGAGATGTTGTGACGACTTCATCTCCCTCACTCAGACCAGAGAGGATCGCAAATTTATTTTCAACCCGTGCCCCAATTTTAATTTCTCTTGGTTCAAAGTGCTTGCTACTCGTTTTTACAAAAACAATCTTTCGAGTTCCTGTATCAATGACTGAATCGTCAGGAATTACTATGGCGTCTCCTAAATCCTTTTTAATTTCAACATTGGTAAACATGCCGGGCTTCAAAGACTTATCGTCATTGGCGATTTCAATGCGGGCCTTTGCGGTTCTCGTTTCAGTTTCAATTTCAGGATAGACGTAGCTGATTTTGCCGCTAAAGGATCGACCTTCTTCGTATGGCAGCTTTATTATAGCAGAGTCGCCTTCGCGGATCGATGCGATGTCGTATTCATAAAGAGTGACGATAATCCAAACATGCGAGAGATCGGCGATGTGATAAAGCTCCATGTCGGGAGTGATGTACATTCCTTGAATAGCTGTTTTATTTACCACATATCCGTCAACAGGAGAAACGAAGGTGATGGCCCGTTTTGCCTTTCCGGTTTTATTAATTTGGTCAATTTCTTGTTGAGGTACGCCCCATAGTCTCAGACGTTCGACAGCGGATTCGGAAATCTCTTTTCCTGTAGTTCCGTGATGTTTGGCGGCTAGCATCTCTTGCTCGGTTGACAAGAGCTCTGGGCTATATAAATCAAACAGCGCCTGTCCTTTTTTAACGGATTTTCCGACGAAATCGGCATAAATTTTTTCAATCCAGCCATTGATTTTCGTATGAACATGGGCTTCTGTGCGTTGATCTGCCGTTACATTTCCTACAGTGCGAATGATATGCTCGATATGCTCTTTTTTTGCCGCTTGAAATTGAAGACCCATCTTAGTTTGTTGATCTTCAGGAACTTCAATTGGCACACGATCTAAGAGCTTTTTATTTTGCTCTACGAGTTGAGTTTTGTCTTTTTTGTTGGATGGATTATGCCCTTGGTGAGTTTGTCCCAAGGCAATGCCTGCGTGACAAAAAATTATAAGAAAGAATATCTGCGTTGATTTCACATGCCCCCCATATTTCTGTTAGAGCCTGATGGCGCCCCTGATTTTTCAGCTTTTCTTGTCGGCCCGCTCAATCCTCGGCCCATATTGAGGGTGCCCGATGATTCCATATTGTCGCCCATGTTCTGACCGCCAAAAAGCGTTGGTCGAAA
>JAYVXS010000310.1:0-3272 GCA_043784965.1 Bdellovibrionales bacterium | reverse complement strand
TTGAATTCGAGATCTTCGACCTCATCAGAGGTCTTTGGTGGTCCGCGAGAAGCTGCGATTTTGGGCGGCTCATGAGGGAGCTTTAGATGCTGCAATATCTTCTTAATCAAATATGGACTAACGACTGCTGCGATGATTTTCATTTTACCTGCGCACTTCTGGCAGGTTTCGATGTCGATATCGAAGACGCGTTTTAGAAGTTTTGCCCAACTGATGCGGTATTTTTATATTTTGGGCTTATCTATCTGACCTGGCAGGGCTTCGCCAGCTCCAGCAATTTGCAGCTTGGGTTGTGGCTCGGGAGCAGGCACAATCAGTAGCCAATATATCTAGACCGGCGTCATGATTTCGGACAAATACCCGCAGTAATAAACTCATTTTTAACCTCATTCATTTTATGCCTGTCTTCTTTCGTGAGAGGAGTAGTTTTGTAACCACCTCCGAATGGGCCGAATGGACCATATATTGGACTTGTGTATGTTGTCTTAGACTGAAGGGTAGATAACGTTGTGGTTTTATAGGATGAACTGCCGTCAGTATAAATTTCAATATTTCCACCTTGTAACCTAAGAACTGGGCCAAATACTACGTTTACTTCCTCAACGTAACAGCGACTAAATGTGCTAACCATCGGTGGTTCCATTGAATTTTGTGCAATTACATTTGTTGAAATGAGCTGACCAACTAAAAGAGTTGTAAATACCAATTTTTTCATAATCTTTGATCTCCAATGTGGGTTTCGGTATGTTTCAGGGGTTTTTGCAGTTTTATAGTTGAACTACGAACTTAAAAGCTAGCGAGTACTCTTGTAGAGCTGAGTTTTGGAATCGTCAAGGAATTCTTCCGTGTTAAATTGCATTTAACAAATCGGAGGGTCTATGAGTTCTATTTTTTCTAGTGCGAGACCTTGGCCGAAAGCTGGTGATAGCGACCTTCAATTAAGAGCCCAGCGTGCAGGTGCACCTTTCTTTGCATTATATATGATCATATATAATAAGGAGCTTTTTTATGCCGTCTAAGTTTCCCCCAGCAAATTTTTTGTCAACTGTATTGGCATCTACAGTCCTTTTTTTGTCACCTATGGCTGAAGGAGCACTTAAGTGCTCCGAAATTTTTAGATCGAGCTCGGATGGTTTCTTCAGCGAGATACCGCCGACACTGTCTCAAATTGGGTCACCCCATTGGGCGAAACTTATGTACAGAATTCTTCAAAAGCTAGGACGAAATTCTCGACAAACATTTACTAGTAACGATCAAATAGTTTTAGCTTCAATCGGCGTTAGCAGCGATCTACTTCAACAAAAAAACTGGAATGATTCACGTCAGTTAATTTACGATACAATAAACAGATCGGCTGAAGCAAATGCACAAGTGCGATCCGCAGTCGAAGCTTATCAAAAGCAGACGTTGGGATCGCTAGTCGCACTATCCCCGATTCAGCGGCCGCAACCAATACCTGGTTCCCGTGCGGAAAGTGCATATCACCGAATGGATACAGGATTTGGCGTACTTTTGCTGCCGCCCAACGATAAAGCTTACCAAGACCACGACTATCTAGCGAAAACCATTGGTAATCGAGGAGCTACCTCCACGGGCTACACACGTCATGATCCTCAGAAGTCATTTGATTTTTTTCAACAGCAGTTTAAGCGCTGGAGTGATGGCCAAGATCACGAAGTGGTGCCGGTCGCATTTACTCAAGGAGCAAGTGACGCAGCGGGTTTGCTCGTTGACGTTTCGAATTGGATTGTCTCGCTCCGGAATCAGAAGCGTATGAATGGTCGGATTCTTGTATTCGATGAATCTTATGTGGCTGCTAGGGGGCCACTGCGTCACCTCAGGTTCTTCGATCGCTCTGATACTGGAGCGCAGAGATTTGAATCCCAAACATTATGGAAAAATGAAGTTGTGGGCTACCGAGCAACTAAGGGGTCGATAAAAGAGGACAGTTTGACCGAACTAGATCAACAAGCTCTTACTTGGATTGAAGAACAGTTTAAAAAGAAAGATGTCGGTATATTTATTGTCGAGCCCATTGCAACTTCTGCTTTTGTTCAGTTCCATCGTCCCGCTGTCTTAAGAGCGCTAAGCGCTCTTGCGAAGAAATATGGAGTAGCGATTGTTGCGGACGAAGCCTTTGGTGGCGGAGGCAGAACCGGCCGCCCTTTTTCCTACAATTATTACGCAGGATTTGTTCCTGATTTTGTTATTTTTGGCAAGGGCATGGTGACCGCAGGTCTTGCTGAAGTGGCTCGCACTAATGGCGAAAATCCTTTTTTGATTCAAACTCTAGAATCTCAAATTGAAAATCAACGCGACCTTTACCAGTTGAGTATAGGAGGACCTGTGTTCAAACTTTTTGATCCTACAATAACGGGTTGGTCTGACATTTTTTTAAAGTCTGCTGTGACAATAAAAAGAGTACTTGACGACAGGCTGATGGATAACGCTGTCCAAATGGGCGCAAAACTAAAACGAGAAGTGGAGTGGCTCGTTCACATTTTTTGTTATTTAAATTCAGGTGGAAGAGCTTTATTGAACAGTCGTTTATCTACCATTGAAAAGGAGAACATCTTTCGAAACGCAGTGGCAAAGTCGCCCAATTCTGTACGCAGTCTCGGTTTGATCATCGGACTTGAGACTAATATTGGAAATATTCGGCTGACGCCGCCAATTACGTTTAGCGACCAAGAGCTCCGAGATTTCACTAAACAGGTTATTCTGGATACGCTGATCCAGGCTGACAATAAGATTTTTAATGGCACTCATTTTCAGGAAATAGATTACTTAAGAAACTTAGGAGGGGAAGCTTTGAAACAGCAGGCCCTCGAAATTCGATTTAAATATTTTGACGATCAATTCCTGCTTCCCAATATCGTCGGTGATTTATAGCATTCATCACATCAATCGGACTTTCAGATTTACTTTTTATTATTTTTTTCTGAAGTTGGTCTAATGTGTATACCTTGACCTTCAATTTTTGCCGCCTACGTGTAGCGCCATTACACCTACGCGTAAGCCAATTCTACCCTCAATTGTTTGAGGTCATGTTGATTTGTCAGGCCTGAAGACCACAGAAGGACTTGTCCTTCCTTTGATTATCAAAGGAGGCTCATCGGGGAATTCTGGGGAGAATTTGAGGGTATTTTGCTGACGTAACGCTTTCTAGCAAAGGGTTTCCAGACATTTGACTAGCTCTCACAAATACGCATCGATAAGTGATTTCTTAGCTGATGTTTTGTTCATCAAGAAATCATGCCTATTTGTGAGAG
>JAYVXS010000309.1:0-3274 GCA_043784965.1 Bdellovibrionales bacterium | reverse complement strand
TATGGCTAGGTCGCGTAAAAGTTCAACCAAGTTTCGGTTTTCAGAATTTTTATAGCGTCGTTCGAGCTCTTCAATTGCTATGTCAAAAGAGCCTTTTACCGGCATCATTTGTTTCATGCAATATTGCTTGGGTCACGGCTAAGGCTTGGGCGGGATTCGTAACCTCCATAATGCTGACCTCAGTGTTTATTTCGCCTTTAATAGTTTTATCGCTGACCAGGCGAAATCCACTGACTTCAGTAGTCGGTGGCACTTGTGCCATCGCAAGCGTCGGCATGATCTGAGTCCATATCAGCGTAGCCGTCAGCCAACGAAACGAAAATATTTTTACTTTGTGAGAATGTAGCTTCGTCATAAATCTCGCTTTATAATTGGTAAAATCACTGGGTCTAACTATTAGCCGGCCTTTTGCAAAGCAGCTCGTTTTGCACTTATTTTTGAGAGCTCGTCGGCCAACTTTGCCTCTAAGTCTGAGAGGGTTTGTTCAAGTTTAACAACATAGATTTTGATCATCTTTCAAAGAATTCATAAATTAGTAAGTAATTTACTTTTGGTCACTAAATTGAATGATTCTGGAGGAGATTTAAAACTTGAGGGTATCAAACTGGTAACCCGCTCTGGAGCGGAGCCAATAAACAATAGTTTCACGGCTCCAACTTTGACGGCGGAATAAAAGACATAAGTGCTAAACCTGCACTTTTTTTTTGTTCGAAGAGAGTGCTGCTTCTTCTTCAGCCTTTAGTTTTTGAGCTTCTGGTCCCCAGCCAGAGATTACTTCAACTTTACGTCGACTCAACCATATTAAGAATGCAGCTGATAATACAAATTGTGCAAAGCTTAAGACTTGTCCGCGGGTGACGCCAAGGCGAGAAAATTCTTGTGCCACAATATGAGCGTCTGGCATGCGAAAATGTTCGCAGATGATTCGAACGACTGAATAAAGAGTTAAGAAAAGGGCGCCGACTACTCCAGGCTTGCGCGGTTTTTTCCAGAATAGAAAGAGCACTACAAATAAGAATACTCCCTCAAGTAAAGCTTCGTAAATTTGTGAGGGATGCCGAGGTGGTAAAATGAGCGACAAAGCTTCAGTCACCGCGCTATTATGTTTTTGCACTTCAAGAATGAGGCGATCGACTACGGCTTGTACTTGTGAGCTGGCTTGAGAATTGACGCGAAATTGATTGACCCATTCATTCCACTGATCTGGTGCAATGCCGATTTTTGCAACGGCTTCTTTAAGTGAGGCCAATTTATCAGAATCATAGCCAAGCCAGCGGTGCATATCGGTCGGGAACTTCACGGCCCATGGTAGGCTAGGCGAGGCTTCACGGCCCATGAGTTCACCATTAACAAAATTGGCAATGCGTCCGCAAAATACTCCGATGGTACCGCCGATGCAGGTCATATCTCCAAGGTGAAGCCAGTCGAGTTTAAATTTTCTTGCAAATAAATAGGCGGCGAGCATTAGGCCCATAATGCCGCCATGAGAGGCCATGCCACCTTCCCAGACGGCGATGGCTGACCAAAAATGATCGGTCTGAATTCCAAAATTTGTACCTGGAATCATCAATGATAAATGTGCTTTGAAACTAGTCAATAGATCTGGAGAGTAGAACAATACATAACCGAGTCTGCCGCCAAGCATGACGCCGAGTACGCAATAGGTGACAAAGTCAGTGACCTGTTCAGCATGGAGTGTTTTTCGACCACGACCGGCCATAAAAATCATGATCATGGCGCCAGCCAAAAATCCCGTCATATAAGCCATTCCGTACCATCTAAGGCCGAAATTATCGCCGAGCTGAATGATAAAAGGATTGAGATTGTGAACCCAGACGTTTGATGACATAGCTGATTCTCCTGGTGGCTTTGACGTAGTATACTCTTAAGACTCTTAACCAAATATAATACAAATTCAAGTCGAGTGGCTAGAGTAAGGGCTCGGCCAGATTGCACCGAGACGCACGGCGTTTAGTATGCCGAAAGCTTGGGTTTTTTGTTAAGCTTGAAGCCATTCTGTCTTGAAAAAATGGGAGAGTCACTTGGAGAAGTTTACCTACATCAATCAAAGTAATATTGCCTATATTGAAGAGTTATATGCAAATTTTTTAAAAAGCCCCGATTCAGTCGAAGCCAACTGGCGCATGTTTTTTGAAGGAATTGAATTTGCAAAAAATCTAACCCCAGATACTAGCCAATCCGGGGGCGTGGGATTCTCTAGTTCAGAGCTTGGCGTCTATAATTTAATTCGCGCATACCGTGATTATGGCCATTTTGAAGCCAATTTAAATCCGCTGGCGCATGGGCCTAAAGCATTTCAAGAACTGTCATTTAATAATTTTGGATTGACCGATGCTGATCAAGAAAAGACCTTTCAAATTGGTTCACTCATCGGAATGCCAAATGCGAAGCTTAAAGATATTATTCATCAACTTCGCAGTTTTTATTGTCAAACAATTAGCGTTCAAGTCCACGATGCTATGCCGATGGTTCGAGATTGGTTTTTCAGAGAATTTGAAAAGCCACAGGTTGAGGTGGCGAAAAGTGAAAAAATTGAAATTCACAATCAGCTAGTCAAAACTGAAAGTTTTGAGAAATTCATTCACACGCGCTATGTTGGCAAAAAAAGATTCTCTATTGAGGGCGGCGACAGTCTGATCCCGATGCTTGAAAAGTTTGTCACCAGTGGCACCTCGCTTGGCGTAGAGGAGCTCGTAATCGGCATGGCTCATCGCGGTCGAGTGAATGTCCTGGTTAATTTTATGGGCAAAGAATTACCCGGAATTTTTGCAGAATTCGAAGGAATTCGCGACGAGAACAATAGTTTCTTTGATGGCGACGTAAAATATCATTTAGGTTTTTCTGCAGATAAAAGTACTGCGTTTGGAAATTGTCATATTTCACTAGCCTTTAATCCCTCGCATCTCGAAGCAGTGAATCCTGTTGTGCTTGGAATGGTGCGGGCAAAACAGCGCCGCCGTAAAGATACGGCTTCTCGCAAAAAAGTAATTCCGATATTAATTCACGGTGATGGAGCCATGATCGGACAAGGGGTTGTGGCTGAGACTTTCACGATGAGCGGGTTAAAGGGTTATACGGTTGGAGGAACAGTTCATATTTGTATAGACAACCAAGTCGCATTTACGGCAAGCCCTGAAAATGTACGCAGTTCACCTTACTCTTCAGACATTGCGAAAATAATTCAGTCGCCAGTGATTCATGTTAACGGCGACGATGTTGAAGCCTGTGTGCGAGCCGCTGAAATTGCGATGCG
>JAYVXS010000308.1:0-29536 GCA_043784965.1 Bdellovibrionales bacterium | reverse complement strand
GTAAAATATAATACACCAGTCCTAATTCATTTAGCGACTGGTGTATTGGTGGACTAATGACGACGAGTTCGTGTTCGAGCGGGTGCTCGAGCAAGTGTTCGAGCGCGTGTACGAGTGTGAGCTGGTTTTTTTGTTTCTTGATTAAAATACAAATATGCTCCAGCGGCTAAGACTGAAATGCCCGCACTTACCATTGCGATTTGCTTCCAGTTATCGTGAGAAAACTTTTTGATTGCGGGAAGTGCTTTGTCGATTTCAGCAACGAAATTCTGGGCATTTACGTTTTTAGTAAAAATGTCAGTTAGAGAATTTGAATTTCGGACCTTTTTTTCGCGAGGACGCACCTCTCGATATTGGTATTCTGATTTTTCCATTTTTGGACCTTTCGTAATGGGTTAGTTTTTAAAACCGATCAAATTGACTTGGTAATTACCGTAATTACCAAAACATAAGCAAATAGGTGGCCAAATGCCATTTCGAACTAATCCTAAAAATTTGAGTCACTTACATAGTTTCATGCCAAACTACTTTGGGCCGTTTAAGTCCGACCTAGGGAAGTTTCGACCCATTTGAACTTTTGGGTTATTTTGAAGTTTGTATGAATTCACAGGAGAGTGTAGCTGTTTTGTGTCAGAGGTCTAATTTGTGTGGAGGGTACGAACATTGCAATCCACCCAAGCTCAAGACTATAAATATATTTGAAAAGGAAAATTAAATGAGAAGCTCAGCATTAAAATTGGCGTTGTCTATTGCGGTGATTGGTTTTGCACAGGCTAGTCAAGCGAAGGATGCCGCAGAACAAACAACTTCGGCAACAATGGCAAAATTAAGTCCGAATTATCTAAGCTACGATCGCCTTGGCATGGGAATAAAATGGGGTACATTTACAGGAGTAAGTGCAAAATATTGGTCTGATGACTATCAGGCCGTAGAAATTAGCGCTGCGTTTGCGGATGCCAACACCATCATTGGGGTTGATTATCTCTGGAATTTTCGTGGAGCAGTTGCGAACTTAGTTCAATTTAAAGGAGTTGATAATTTCATACCATTTGCGGGCGTTGGATTGCTTTCAAGCTTTGGAACGAATTCTTCAAATACAAGAATCTTCAATCGCGATACCGAAGCGTTCGCACTTGCGGCGAGAATTCCGATTGGCATAGAGTTTCTACCGAGTTCAGTGCATATGGGAATCTACGGTGAGATCGGACTTGGGTATAGTTTTATTCCAAATTCCTATAGTTTCGCGACCGCAGATGTGGGTGCGAGATATTATTTCTGATCCAAGAGAGGCTTTATCCGACGGCAGGAGGCAAAGAGTTCGACAAGATGTTTTTCGATCTTAATTTGTATATGAGAACCTCCTTAAAAAATGCGTGCTTTCTCAAAGCCGTAAATTGGCCTATATTTGAATGATCTTCATTTCAATATTTCTATGTTGGCCTCAGTGTCTGTGGCCAATGTAGTAGGAGGAGTAATTGTACTTTAGACAAACCAAGAATAAATTCGAGAAAGAATTTGCTAGTTTCGCACAATTAACTTAACCTCCGCAACACAATCAGGGACATCTAAACTAGAGGGTCTTTCATGGAATAATTTGATTTTTGACTGGTTTGCTTTTTTATTGAAGTCTTTAACTTACAAAGAAAAGATGTGCCCGTGCTGAGTAGTACAAAAAGTCCTCTAGCTAATGACCCGGCCGTTAACAAACAAACTAAAATTAAAGTCTTGGTAGTTGATGATAATCCGGAGATTTTTGAATTTTTAAAATATAAACTATTGGCCGAAGGATATTTGCTCGATCATTTTTTAGGAGCAACCGAGGCTCTTGAAAAAATTAAGAAAAATTATTTGGAAATTGGTTCGTCAGGATATGATGTCTTTCTTTGTGATTTGATGATGCCCTCTATGGGTGGAATAGAGTTCACTCAAGAGGTGCGAAAATTGGGCGACAGTTCAATTGTGATTATGTCGGCTTTTGCAAGTGTTGAAAATGCTGTGGAAGCGATGCGCGTAGGAGCAGATCATTATATTATTAAGCCGCTTAATGTTTTGGAATTGAAATCTATTTTTCAGGGTCTCCTAAAAGATAGAACTATTCTAAAAGAAGGTCTTAAATCATCAGGGAGTTTAAGTGTCACAGCTGGCGTGCGCTCATTGATCGGGAATGATCCCAAAATGCAAGATGTACTTGCCATGATCAAGAGAGTTTCTCATACAAGCGTTAATGTTCTGTTATTTGGGGAGAGCGGCACTGGTAAGGAGCTCATTGCGCAAGCAATTCATAAGAGTGGTCCTCGTGAGCGCAGAGCATTTGTTGCAGTAAACTGTACGGCCATTCCTGAAAATCTACTTGAGAGTGAGCTTTTTGGTCATGCTAAGGGAGCATTTACTGGAGCAATTTCAAGACGCAAGGGACTAGTTGAAACTGCGGAGGGTGGCACTCTCTTTTTAGACGAAATTGGAGATATGCCATTAGCTCTTCAAGGCAAGCTTTTAAGGTTTATTCAAGAGAGAGAATATAAGCTTGTAGGAGAAAACATAGCAAAGAAGGCAGATGTTCGAATCATTGCGGCCAGCCATCGTGATTTGAAAAGTGAGTACAAGGCTGGGCGATTTCGCGAAGACTTATACTACCGTCTTAACGTCGTCTATATCGAGATTCCCAGCCTTAAGAAGAGGAACAGTGACATTCCATTACTAGCAAATCATTTTATAAAAAAATATTCTAATCTGAATCCGACAGTTAAAGGTATAACTGCAGCTGCAATTGAGCGCCTTATTTTACAAGAATGGCCTGGCAACATAAGGGAGCTCGAAAATACCATTGAGCGTGCTATGGTATTCTGTAATACCCACTTATTAAATGTCTGTGATATTGAAACTAATTTTGAAGACCGTGGACTGCTAAATGAAAATCCTAGGGATATTTTTAGTTTGGGAATGAGTCTTGAAGAATTGGACAACAAATATATTAGTTATATTTTAAAGAAAACAGTTGGGAAAAAAGACATCGCAGCCAAACTTTTAGGTATAAATCGAAAGACACTTTATAGAAAGATTCGAGAGATCGATCTTGCTAAATTGAAAGACGGCCTCGCTTTGGATTGAAAATGCCAGGTCTCTTATAAGGCCAAGCCGATTCGGTAGCTGGTCGCCGTCTCATTGTATCGAATCAGCTTTTCATCTGTGCCATTGAACACTTGAAAATATATATAAGGATTCAGACGAGGTATCTGCAATCTGATCTTCAAATTTATTTCTTGATGGCCTTCGTTTTGAGTCAAGCTAAATATGCCACCTGGGACGATCTTGATATTGAGTTCGTCTTGTCGAAAGTGGCCATGTAGAAGGTTTTCAAAGGTAAATCCAAATTCAATAAAGCCTAATTTTCGAAAGATCTCGGAATTCATATCATCGTATTGGTAAAAATAATAGAATTTAGTCTCGGTTCGAAGGTTCTGATTTAGCAAGCCAAATTCATTTCTCAGATTAATATAGGTGCGATTCCAACTTCTGGCATTGAGTTCGTGCTGGCCATCTGATTTGTGTTCAAGAATACAAAAGTCAATTTCTTTTAAACTGGAGTCGCCAGTCTTCCATCGATAAAAAAATTCGGGATTATAGTTCACATCTGAAAAATGCGATGTTCCCCTGCCAATATCCCAAAACATCAACTGGGTGTAGGCAAGGTAGAGGCCCCAATCGGAGAGGAACTCCATTTTAAAACTCAACTGAATTTTGGTTTCCTCTTTGCCTGAAATGAAATAGTTCTCATGGTGTCTATAAAAATTGAGTCCATCCTTTAGTTCGCTTTCCCTAGCTTTGGATTGTGAGGGCAATGTCAATGAGATCAAAAGAATAGTTATCCAAATTTTTGAAGCTTTTTCAGAGTGTTTGTTTCGGAGCAGGTGCATATATTTTTATGGAATTGGTTTGAAATTGGTGACTTCCCAAAGATGCTGTTTCGGCTTGCGATCGTCAATATATTTGTATTCTATCTTCTATTGACAGGCTTGATACAAGTTTGCAAATTAAATTAGTAGCGGCGAATAGATTATCTAAAGTATGATATCTAAAGTATGATCTAAAGTATGATAATTTGCCCCGTCTTACAGCTTTTGGGTGACAATTTCTCACAAGATAGAATAGCAAAATGCTGCCATATCAAAGCTACAAGCGAATACCCCAACTAAGCCGGTGGCATGATTGATGCTACTGAGGAAGCTCAGGTAGTGGGTTGCAAGGGAGATACGTATGTTTAAGGTGCTTCAGTTATTTTTATTAACTTCTTTATCAATTGGGTTTTTACCAAATTCTAATTCGCAGATTTCAGTCTCACAGAAGCCACAGAATCTGGCCGGTGAATACTCGCAAAAAACGGATGTTTCATTTTTGGCTGGAGAAGATCGGCGCACTTGTCTAAGTGAAGTTTCTGATAGGGGATTTACAGGAGATCTCTGTTTAGAGAGGACTATTAATAAAGTGACAATTTCAAAAGTCACTGAACTAAAAGATGTATTTTTTGTGCAGATTTCGATTATTGGCGGCAATATTCATAGCTGTGACTTTAGTGGTAAGGCGAAATTAATAGACAGTAAGCTTGTTTACGAAGATGTTATCCCTGATCAGTCTGATATTTGCAGAATTGAAATCAAGTCTGGTGTTGAGCAGGGGATTAAGGTTTCGGCCAATGAGACATGTAATCTCTATTATTGTGGCTTTGGTTTGATTCTTTCTGGTACCAATGAAGCTTTCAAACGTAATGGTGATGGCTACGAAATTTCGCATGAAAATGCGCTTAAGCGCGAACTCGAATAGAGCCGAAAATGCGTGTATTTCAATTAGTAAAATCGAAAAGGAAAAAGCTATGAGCTTTATCACATTTCTATTGGCGGACGTTTTTGTTGACTGGATTAAAAGCCTACTCCTTGTAAAGCATAGATTCAGAGCTTTACCTATTTACGGCCAGGATCATGCGCAATATTTATCTAGCCAACAGAGCGGCGCCAAGAGCGCTCCGGCCAATGTGTACTAAGGGCCCGCGCAAAAATAAGTATTACAACTTTTGGCTAGCAAAATTGTAACAATTATTTTTGCGCGGGCCCTAAGTCCCCTATTTTTTGAATTTTAAATTGATTTTGTGATTTTCAGATGAGGTTGCCTTGCCGGTATTTTGAGTAAGGCAACCTCAACTGACGAGAGGGTGGATTGTCTTACGAAGTGGAGAATCGATATGAAGCAGTTAACCCGGATATTTCATCAGATTTCTGTTGCAATCACCGCTTCGCTAGTCTGGGCGCTTCGCTCCTGGCGTTTTCGAGACCTTTTCATTGCGACAACCTGCCTTGAGGTTGCCTCACTCAAAGGTCTCTCAAGTGCCAGGCCAGTCTGTGAATCAGCGATTTCACGACGAAACTGATGAAATATCCGGGCTAGTGCCTTGGCCGTTCTTCCAAAATGTTTTCGGATACTGAGCGGATAATAGATGTTTCAAGCAGAAGCGCTCCTATTGGGTTTTTTTATGATTAGTGATAAGAGAAGTCTATTTGCTATCAACCTCAATTTGGCTCTTTACATCATCATCAGATAAATGGTCTTCGCATTCATCCTTGCTTGAGACGGCCTCAAATCGAGAGCCTTTAAGCGTTGACACTTTATTGCTTGCAACCTTCATTAAGACCATTTTACCCTTCATGAGGCTTGCGCCGATCATTTGGCATGCCGCTTGAGACATGCAGGCCGTTTTTGGATGAGAGTCCGCGCTCAATATGCTTTGTACAACCGGTTTAATAGAAGAACCTAAGCCGTCGTCATCATCGGTACCACACGAAGTGCTAGCCTGTGGTTGGCTAGCACACATTAATTTGCTGGAAACGGAGTTTTTAGAGAATGCATGTAAATCGTTATTATCATCATTATCGTTATTATCATCATTATCATCATTATCGTCTTCAGCGGCCAAAGCACCAACACAGGTAAGTACGCAAATTCCTTGGCTTTGGCTAGGTGACGTCCCAGGACTGCCGGGTGATACGGGATTGGCCGAAGCGGCAGGATCACTAGGACTTGCGGTGTCGGTGACTCCGCCCTGAACAAGAGATTTACTATCACTTACTCCAAAATTTACCTTTGAGCAGTTTTGAAAAACTAAAGGGAGAAGGACTATTGACATTACTGATAGAAAAACTCCACCTATTTTATTTAGGTTCATTCAATACCCCCCTCGGATAAGTAAGGATCTAAACTGCATGAATTACGCCACACCTATAGCGTCGAGTAGCTATTCAGGCCAAATTGCCGTGCAAGGTTCAAGATAGTGAAAATAAATTCGACAAAAATTTTGACGTCGAATACTGCTGACTCGTTGTGGGAATGCTTGACTCATATTGAGATTTTATTTAGTTAAAAATAGCACGGCGTTCTCAGCCGCTGATAGATTTTCATCAATGATTTGACTAAATGCAGAAATGAGCTGGTCAGTCCGATATGCCTCTAAAACTTGGGGCGCGATATAATATTTGATCGCTGTATCTGGGGCATTGTGTAAGCGCAGTGAGGCTTCGCCAGCAGCAAGCAAAATGGCCTGCTCTTGATCTTCAGCTGCTCGTAGTGGTCCAAGGCGATGTAGGGTGCTTGCTGCCTGAGTGGTTCCGACCCAAGTGCGAAAATCTTTTGCAGAAAACGAGCTGCCTAAATGTCTTTTAATATAGCGATTCACCTCTCCGGAAGTTACGCCAAAAATTTTGTCACTAGAGCTTTTATTTGCAATCGAGACCTCTAATACGCGCGCGACCTGAGCATCAATTATGGAGATATCCTGTACCAGTCCTTCTTTTGCAACAAATTTAAGGCGAATGTGGGGGCCATTTAGCTCCAAAAGGTGTTCTACTTTGAGTGTTGCCAGGCCGAAAGAAGCTACATCGCTCTTGGCATATTTTTCTCCGCCAATGCGAATGCCTGCGGTCTCGAGAAGTCTAACCACGGCGGCGAGTTTCGACTCGACGTCGATGATCGGTTTTGCTAGGTGATAGTTGACTGCAATGCGCATTTTGGCAATTGAGCCACCAAACGCCTGCATTCTTGTAAATTTTAATGGGGTAAGCACTTCGCTTGTCCTAAGATCATGATATCGATACTGCGGGCGCAGGCGAGTATCTAGGCTCCGAGCTTGAATATGCGCGAGGGGATATGCCGAAATCCACACGTTTGTATAGCCAGGAGGTATCCTCAATGTGTTGATTCGCGTGATCACCGCGGGATCGTACAGAATCTCCATTTTCGAGTTTCTATAGATAAAGGCTCTTTTGTCATTGGCGGTGGTTGGTAAAACTTCTTCGCGTGTATATCCTGGTTTTGGCACCAATGAATAATGAAGGGTGTCTTGATATTTTTTTCAATTGAGTTTTTGCCATTCCCCTTTGGCTACAGACTTGGTAATCCTACGGCTTTCCAAAAACTTGTAAAAAACTTGTAAAAAACTTGAAGCAGTTGCGAACGCTGAGGCTCTAATTGAAAACAAATCCTTTCTCAATGCTTCCTTTATCTGAAAAAATTCTTAAAGTGGTTGAGGAGCTGGGCTTTAAGCGCATGACCCCAATTCAAGAAAAATCTCTGCCGATTCTTCTCGAGGGACATGACCTAATCGGTCAGTCTAAAACGGGAAGCGGTAAGACCGCAGCATTTGCGATACCAATATTGCAAAAGATTGAGGTCGCTAATCGTAGCCTTCAAGCATTGATTATTTGTCCTACAAGAGAACTTAGTCAGCAGGTCACTGGCGAAATTCGCAAACTTGCTCGCAAATATGAAGGACTACAGGTTTTGCTGTTAGCTGGTGGTCAGCCGGCAAGGCCACAGATTGAATCACTTCAGTCTGGCGTTCATATCGCCGTCGGAACTTCAGGTCGCATTTTAGACCTGCTTGAGCGCCGAGCTCTAGATCTGAGAAATTTGAAAACTGTGGTAATGGATGAGGCCGATAAACTTCTTGAAATGGGATTTGAAGAAGAAATTTCTGCCATCATGCAATCCATTCCTCCTACGCGACAAACGGTCTTCTTTTCAGCGACCTTTCCTGTGGGGATTCAAAGTTTGAGCAAAAGATATCAGACTAATCCGGTTCACGTTCAGATTGAAGATGTGGTAGATAGCGAATCTCTAATAGAAGAAATTGCCTATGAAATTGGGACAGAAGAGAAAATTCATGTATTGCTACGAGTTTTACAGCAGCATTGTGCGAAATCAATTTTGATTTTTTGCAATCAGAAGCTAATAGTCGACGAATTGGTTGGCATAATTTTGAAGGCAGATGTTAGTTGTGCAGCTCTGCACGGGAGTCTCGAGCAGCGAGACCGCGATTTGGTAATGGCGATGTTTCGTAATGGCAGCTATCGTATTTTAGTAGCAACTGATGTGGCAGCTCGAGGCATTGACATTGATCATCTTGATTTGGTGATTAATTATGACTTTCCGATGAGTACCGATGTCTATACGCACCGAATTGGACGCACGGGACGGGCGGGGCGCAAAGGCGTTGCGGTCACTCTAGTAAAGCAATCAGACGATATGAGACTCTTTGAAATTGAGAAGTCTCGTGAATCGAAAATGCGAAGACCAGTATTGGGTTTTAAAAATCAACATGGCCTAAGTGCGCTTCATCGTGAGGCGTCGATGAAAACACTTTGGATATCTGGCGGCCGTAAAGATAAATTGAGGCCAGGTGATATTTTGGGCGCACTGACCGGTGAAAACGCTGGGTTTAACTCTACAAATATTGGTAAGATTGATGTTTTCGACAAAATGTCTCTGGTTGCAGTTTCAAGCGAGAACGCTGATTCCGCTGTTGATAGACTTCGCGCTGGCAAAATCAAGGGTAGAAAATTTCAAGTGCGCTTGGTATGAAAATCGCCATTGTAGGGAACGCCGCTGGCGGTAAGACTTTTTTGAGCCGAAAGCTGGGTGCGCGGCTTTCATTGCCAATAGTACATGTAGATTCAATTCAATTTTTACCGCAAATGAAAATTCGTCCCCACGTGGAGACCATCGTGGCCTTACGAGCGGCTGCCCTTAAAGAAAACTGGATCATTGATGGCTATGGTCCACTGGATATCATTGAAGAGCGATTTCTAATTGCGGACCGAATTATTTTTATAGACTTGCCGTTGTGGCGTCACTATTTATGGGCTGTAAAACGACAAATCAAACACTTATGGGTAAGAAGGATCGAGCTTCCCGATGGATGTCGAGAAGCCAATATTTCGCAATCCATTAAATTATTTAAGAGTATCTGGATCACTCATAAAAAAATGCGACCTGAACTACTTAAGATCTTTGCGCGAGATCATTTAAAACCAAAAATGCTTTCTATTCGAAGTTTGTCCGAACTGAATCGTATTGCAAAAGCTCAATTTTAGTCCTTGGTCAGAACTAGCCCGGATATTTTATCAGTTTCGTCATGAAATCGCTGATTCGCAGACTGGCCTGGCGCTTGAGAGACCTTAGAGTGAGGCAACCTCAAAGCAGGTTGTCGCAATGAAAAGGTCTCGAAAACGCCAGAAGCGAAGCGCCAAGACTAGCGACGCTGCGATTGCAACAGAAATCTGATGAAATATTCGGGCTAGCTCTACCCAAAAATGGTCTTCAACCTCAAATTAGTGGAATTGTGAACTAAGCATCTATGCATTGCTTGCGATCCCCTCAAGCCCATCGCCATCTGAATTCTTGACTCACCACATGCTTTTAACTTAGTTATTGAGAAGCTTTAGAATTTGCCAATTGGTAAGGTCATTGGCTGGCCTGCCTATCTTATTTAGCTGAGGTTGCATTCAATGACAGAGCAAAACCTAACCCCCAGTAGGTCTCCATCCAAACATAAAATAAGCGTTTACAGCTTTTATAAATTTTTGGATGTAACTGAAACTGAAATCGAATCAATTGCCAAAAGAATACGAAAATTTGCTCACGACTTTAGAGTCGAAGGCCTCGTCATTTTTGGTCGGGAGGGAATCAATGCAACAGTTAGTGGCGTCAAGATCGATCTCGATAGTTTTATAGATGCCGTGCAAATCCTATTGAGTGTTCCGAAAATTGAAATCAAAGAGAGCCTTTCTGATTTTGCGCCATTTAAAAATTTTAAAGTAAAGATCAGAAATGAAATTGTCTCTCTCGGCAAACCCGATATTCAGCCTACATCAAAGAACAATCATTTGAGCCCTAAAGATTGGCATCAAGCCATGAGCGAAGAAGACGTTCTCATAATCGATACAAGAAACTGGTATGAAACTAAAATCGGAAAATTCAGTAATGCCATCGATCCCAATTTAGATGAGTTCAATGAGTTTCCTAAATATGTGAAAAACTCAAACATTCCAAAAGAAAAAAAACTTCTCATTTATTGTACTGGTGGAATTCGCTGCGAAAAGGCAATTATTGAAATGCAATCACAGGGCTATCAAAATGTCTTTCAGTTGGACGGAGGAATTCTAAAATATATAGAAGAATTCCCAAATCAAAAATTTGAAGGCGAATGTTTTGTCTTTGATCATCGCGTAGCTGTTGACCAACAGTTATTGCCAACGCTAAATTTTAAAATGTGCCCGCATTGTGGCCAACCTTCTGGCGGCAAAATCGCGTGCCGAAAATGTGACAATGATGCTTGGATCTGCGAGGCCTGTTTGCAAACTGAAGTCTTACAAACCTGTTCTAAAAATTGCGCTCACCATTATCGCAGAAAGCCTTTAGTAAAAGGTCGTAAACAATACCAAGGTCATCGCTATGAAGTTAGTAAAAGTCGCGGAGAAAATTAAATAATATGACATCAACTGAAGATGCACCAAAAAAACGTATTATATATCAAGCGAAGATCGAAAAAATTATCGATTACACTCCGGATTTTCGAGAACTTTGGTTGCAACTAAAAGAGCCCAAGGAATTTATTTTCAAGGCAGGGCAATTTCTCATGCTTCATGTCCCCGGAGAAACTAAGCCTATACTGCGAGCTTATTCAATTGCATCAAGTGATAGAGCGAAATCTCAGGTCAAATTGATCTTTAAATTTGTCCCCACTGGAGTGGCCAGCGAATTTGTCTGGAAATGCAAGTTGGATCAAGAAATTAAATTTACCGGACCCTTTGGCAAAGTCTTTTTTAAAGAACCCGTATCTGAACAAATTATTTTTCTCAATACTGGATCAGGAATTGCTCAACACATTTGTTTTATCAGGAGTCATGCAGAGCTCTTACAAGACAAAAATATTTCATTATTCATGGGACTCAGAGCCGAAAAGGATATCTATTTTGAGTCGGAGCTCAAAATCCTTCAAAATGATTTTAAAAACTTCAAATATAACTATGTACTATCTCGCCCATCAGATAATTGGCATGGCCTTAAGGGATATGTTCAAAATCAGATTGAAGGTCTCAACTATATGCAAATTCCAACGGATTTCTATATGTGCGGAACCGGCGGAATGATCAAGCAAGTAAAAGAGACCCTTGGCAATCTAGGTATCAGCCCTAAAAATATTATTTACGAGGCCTTTGACTAAATATTTAACTTAGAAGTTGTGACCAAATAAACTAGACATTTAGCGATCTTACTTATTCGCGATCGTTACCTATGGCTTCGACAGGACAGCCCTCCATCGCCTCTTTGCATTGCTCGTCCTCAGCCGCTGACATTGGCTGCTTACTCAAATAGGCATGCCCATCAATATCATTCATTTTAAAATTATTGGGTGCCGCCATACAACAGGCATCGCAGGTGATGCATGTTTTATCAACAAAGAATTTTCCCTCTACATTTTCAGGCCAAATATCTTTTTTATCAGCCATGCTTCATCTCCCTCACCCCAGATTTTGCTACATACTGGCCCACGAATGAATAAATTGAAAAAAGGACGCCTGTAAACATGAGGTCGCCGAACAGAGATCTTTCAAAAAATGGCAGCGCGGCCACATAGCAAGCGCTTAAACCAATAAAGTTCAGAGGGTAAATACCTGAAAGGGCAAAAACTCCGAGATTTGAAACTGCAAAGAATAAAATGGAACCAAATACGGAAAGCTTCAGACTCTCTTTTATAGGCCACCTCTGATTATGACTTCTTGAGCGCATCCAATTGCCTAAAAAAACTGAAATTAAAATCGGTGTATAAGTAAAAAACATAAGCGCATGAAGGCCGATAAAAATGTCTGACAAAAGCATAGAAACTAAGGGCACCAAAAGCCCAATACTTCTATTTCTAAAATGAAATCCACTAAGCAAGGCAACCGCCATCACCGGCGTAACATTAAAAAGATGCGGTAAAAATCTCATGCAAAAGGTAAATCCAATTAGCCCCAGAAACATATAGATTTGCGCCATATCAAGCGAATTTTTTTTAATAAACATATATTCCACCCTTGGTCATTTACATTTGAGTTAAAATCATAAGCCTAAGTTCACGCACTTGCAAGAGCGTTTCAGAAATTCAAAGAACCGGTATGTGCCCGGCGCATAATCCTTGAAACCAAAAAGTAGCAAATCAAATGCAAAACGCTTAAAAACGCCACTGAGGAGTATAACATCTCGCTCCAAGCATAAACCGCCTCAATTTTTAAAAATCGATGGCATACATAGGTGGCTATACCTAGCCCAGAAACTGAGCCCACAAAAAGTGCGCAAAATGCCAACGCCATATATTCGCTCACGAAAAGCCTAAATACCTTAGCCGGGTGGGGACTTAAAATTTTCACAATTTCAATTTCTTCAGTGCGCGAAAGTAGATGGTGCCAAATCACTAAACCCAAAATAAGCAGACTCATTGCGCCAGACAAAGCCGAGATCACTTCGGCCGGCAATTTCAGTGCGGTCATGAGCTGACTAATCGTCTCGATACTTTTGCGAATATCAATAACAGAAATATCAGGAAAACTCTTTATCAACTTATTCTGAAAGACCCTCAAATTTTCATTCCCGCTAAGTTGGAGATTCGCCAGCCAAGTTTTTGGCGAGTCCACAAGAACCCCTACTTGAAATTCAAAATAGAAATTTGGGTTAAAGTCACTCCACCTGACCCTTCTCAAGTTTCGAACTTTCGCCATAATAGCGATTCCCGCAACATCAAATTGAATTTCATCGCCAATGTGAAGATCATAACGTTCAGCAAAACCTTGATCAAGCGACAGATAGATCGGTGATCCCGCAAGATATTGCACGGGAAGCGGTTCGCCTTCGACCAACTTCTCTGAAGAAATCAGTTCTTTACGATAGGAAATTCGAACCGGATATTTTAAGAAAAAATCTTGCGCAGGTGGCTTAGCGTTGATCGCAGTTATTCGCGCCAATATTAGGGGCGATAGAAACGCCAGCTCCATTTTTTCTTCAGCAAGAAATTTTTTTAGTTCATCCAATCGCTCTTCCGGAATATTAAACAAAAATAGAGCGGGTAACTGGTGCCCACCAACGGGATCAATGTCTTGCTTTAAAGAACTCATAAGATGCGGGACAATGTTAAGCACGATTGCAATCAAAGCAATGGCGACAAAACAAAGAGACTGAGCAAACCGAACACGAGAAAGATTTACGCTTAAAAGCCGTAAAATGCCTGGCCGTGCCGACATAAACTTTCTAAATAAAGCAAAAATAGCTCGGCCAAAATGCAAGCTAACAAATGAACTAAAAACAAGGCTTAGAACAAAAATAAAGGCCATGGATTGGGCGCCTATTAAAAAATAAGTGAGACTTATGATTAATGTCAGAACAAATAAATTCATGATTAGCAAATCGCGCCATGGCATCTGTTCAGTGCTCTCATTACTTTCTCCTAGTAAAATCTGAATGTTGAGCCTTGATATTTTCAATATTAATGTCAAAACAAAACAAAGGCTCGTAAGCACCGACACAGAAAAAATTTTTAAAAAATCTGTGGTGTAAATTTGAAAGTCAAAGCCTTCAGGAAGTTGTCCAATAAACTTCATTCGCAAAAACTTGAGCACAATAAAACAAATGGCCACGGCCACGGAAAATGAAAAAATACTTAACAAAAAAGACTGCAGTAGATAAATCACCGCAATAATCAAACGTGACCCACCAAAGGTAATGATAATGGCCGCTTGCTTAAGATGACTTTGATTCAAACTTTGATAAATATAGAATGCGCTCACCCAGGCAATACTAAAAATGACCAAAGTCATGATCGATAGGTAACGTGAGAAAAAATTCAAAAACCTAGAAAACCCCTCGATAGCATCATGAGGGCTGCGAATGAATAGATTTGCATCATTAAATGCTTTTTTAATCTCTCCACCTAGTATTTCTGGATTTACAGAACTTTTAAGTTGGTAAAAGATTCGATAGAATATTTGACTGCCGTATTGGTCGAGCTTGGTGTCAGAGACAAAGTTTTCACCGATATAAATTCGCGGCGCAAAACTGAGCGAGCTTTGCGGTAATACTGAATCTTTATTGACGAGAGCCTGCACGCGAAATGCCGACTGCCCAATATGAATCAACTCACCTATTTGAATTCCAAGACCCTCAATGATTTCTGGTTGTATCCAAGCGATTTGACTCTTTGTCAGAACTTTTGCATTCGCCGTGCCCGCCGAATCCAAAAGGTGAATTGCACCAAAAAGCGGATAATTTTCATCAACCCCCTTCACTTCGACAAGCATTGATTCTTTTTCAGATCGGACCATGGTTAAAAATTGAATTTCACTGGCTGTCCTGAGAGGTGCTATCTGTGCTAACAACTTTGTCTTTTGTTCAGGGGTAAAACTTTTTATTCCGCTAACAGACAAATCAGCTGAAAGAATTTCTCGGGAGCGATTCTGCAAAAATTTATCCGTGCTCGTTTTGAGCGAAGAGACTAGAATAGGTGCCAAATTTCCGATAACTAAAATCAACAAAACGTTAATGAAAACTACAGGCCTGATTCTGAACTCTAGCAGAGAAAGCTTAAAAGCAAAAAAAACTTTTTTCACTCAAGCCCTAGGTTGACAGGCCTCTTGAGGTTGAGCTTGCCATCTTTCATTATTAAAGTACGATCACATAAGTCAGCAATGCTTGAATCATGGGTTACCACCAGCACTGCGATGCTCTCAATCCTAGCAAGTTTGAAAATCATTTCACTAATCTCTTTACCAGTTTTTTGATCGAGACTGGCAGTCGGCTCATCAGCTAAAATGAGCTTTGGCTTCATGACCAAAACTCTAGCAATCGCAACTCTTTGACATTCTCCACGACTGAGCTCGCGCTGAAAGTGATTTTTTCGCTCCTTTAGACCAACTTTTTCAAGCGCCTCCATTGCCAATTTATCCGCATGTGGATTATCGGCAAGATCTAGGGGCAATCGAATGTTTTCATAAGCTGTTAAATGTTCTAGCAAATGGAACTGCTGAAAAATGATTCCTATATTCTGAGCACGAAAAGAATTCCATGCGGCGGAAGAAAGTTTTCTTGGCGATGTATGCAAAATTTCGCAATCGCCTGAGTTGAAACCGTCAAGGCCAGCAATGATCGAAATCAATGTAGACTTTCCGCAGCCGGACGGCCCCTGAATAGCGAGCACTTCACCTGCATTTAACGCTAAATCGACACCAGTTAGAATATGGAGCTGAGTCAATCCACTGCCAAAACTTTTAGACAATCCAGTCACTCTTAAAATCAAAGTCGACATTTTTTCCTCACTTTTTTGCGACTTTCTCAATCATCGGCCCCAGATATTTCAACAAGTTCTCAGCTATAATCCGATGACCATCTGCATTTGGATGCTTTTCATCCGGCTGCATTCGACTCTTGTTTAAAGCCACTCCCTCAAGTAAAAAAGGCATAAATTCGATCTTTTTATCTCGCGCAAGGTCGCTAAAAATCTTTGCAAAGGCACTAGTATAGGACGCTCCGAAGTTCGTGTATATTTTCATCCCTAAGAGTAATACTTTGATATTGTTGTGTAATGCTAAGTCGATGGCATCCGCTAAATTTTTCTGAATGACTGAAACCTCGGTTCCTTTTAAAACGTCATTAGCACCCAATTCTAAAACTAAAATTTGCGGTTTCAGCTTTAAATAAAAACGAACTCTCGAGCTAGCACTTGATGACAAGCTCCCTGAAATACCGGCGTTGGTTATTATCACCCGGGCATTTTTTTGCCCACTTCGGCCGGCTAGTAATTGCTCTATTCTATACGGAAAAGCTTCTTCCTTTAGCACACCATATCCAGCAGTAATGGAATCGCCAATGAATGCAATTCGAACTTCGTTTAAGGCTGTTTCGCTCGCCGCCGAAAGACCGACGCTACAGAAAAGGATATTCAATGAAATAAACAAGAACCCTAGGCTTAAATTCCGAACTACCATCACTTATATATGCCCTGACAATTGAGTGGATTCAACTCAATATGGGCGCCCTACAAACGAAAGCTTCGAACCCATGTCAAAGTGCTATTGACAGAATCATTTACACCCTTAGAGCCGGTCTAAGGGCAATTTTCTATTCCGCTTCGAAAGCACAATATTAAAGCTGCTTCTAAGCAAATATTTTTTCTTAAAACCCATTAGTTTTAGCTATAGTTCTGCCGAAAAAAAGTCTATGCTAACAGAACTATTGAGGTTCTCTTTATCGAGGTAAAAATGACTGACAAGAAAAACTTTACAAGCTATGTACGCACGCAAGCTAAGACTTTAGGCCTGAACTGGACTGCTATTTTATTTCTAACACTGACGCCACTAATGGCTCTTCTTTTAGTGCCAATTTATTTTTACCTTCACCCGCTTTCGCTTAACTTGGCGATCACATTTGTTGTTCTATTCTCACTTAATAATTTAAGTATTACTGTCGGATATCACCGTTTTTTTGCTCATCGCACCTATGAGGCACATCCTATCTTACAGTATATCCTGCTGTTTTTCGGCACCGGAGCTTGCCAGGGAACAGTTTTGCAGTGGGCGACAGATCATAGACGCCATCACTTAAAAGTCGATACCGATGAAGATCCTTATAATATCAACGTCGGCTTTTGGTTTGCGCACATTGGATGGATGTTTCTCAATGACAAACCTCAGTATCAGGGCAAGTATGCAACTGACCTAGAGCGCAATAAAGTATTACAATTTCAACACAAACACTATCCATGGCTGGTGATTTTGATTGGATTTATTTTTCCTGGCCTATTAGGGATGTCGATGGGGGTTAGTTTCTGGGGCGGGCTATTAGTGCTTGGTCTGTTGCGAGTAGTACTTACTCAACATTCGACTTTTTTCATCAATTCGCTTTGTCATTATCTTGGGCGACGTCCCTATAGCGATCAAATTACGGCTCGTGATAGTATCATAATGTCATTTTTGACCTTCGGTGAAGGCTATCACAATTATCATCACCGCTTTCAGCTTGATTACCGTAACGGAATACGTTGGTACCATTGGGACCCTTCTAAATGGATGATTCAATTTTTTGCTAGCATACAACTTGCCTCTAAACTTAAAACAGTTTCAGAGCCTGAAATATTAAAAGCGCGCATGACATTAGATGAAAAAATAATACTTTCACGCGGAGCCAAACACGAGACGGTTATGGCCTTAAAGCAAAAGCTTGAAGAAGCACAAAACCGCCTCAAATCTCTTCGCGAAGAGTATCGAGCTGAATATTTGCGTCTCAAAACTAGTGTTCAAAGTCAGTCCAGAGATCGATTTTTACATTTGAAGGCCGAGTTGGCTCTTGCCAAAATTGAATTTCAAAATGCTTATGCTCAGTGGTTGAGTTATGTTAAAAACTACTCCCGCCTGAGCCAAACTGCAATTTCGTAAGGGCAAGATTAAAAAGATGCGATCCTTTCTCATTGCATTGTTATCGACGATCTTTATCTTAATTGTGTTTTCTATTTGTGGACTTGAATGGCTGACCAAGAGAAATGTCGACCCCATCATCGAACACCATATTAAAATCATGTCTGCAATTGCACCTGAATATCAAGACGACAATGACTTTCTACGGACCAAAGATATCTTCGAGCCGAGTAGGATTGGGCGCAGTCTTAGCGGAGAAGATGCCGGACCCATTTTCAACCAAATCGTACACTGGATGCCCAGTGGGCCAAACTTCTCGCGCCCACCAATAGTTCCTACAGACATTCAAGATTTGATATTGCGCTTTGGTCGAAACTGGAGCCTCCATATTAGTCCATTCAAAGTTTTTTTCATAAGAAAGAGAGTTAATCTAAAGATTTTTGAAAATATCGCTCGATTTTCTTATTGGAATGTCGAAGATAATGGCCCGATAAAGGCGTTGATTTCTGACAATGTAGCTTCCTCTCCCGAGATTTTGCCTAGTGTGGATAGCCTTGATCTCATCGCCCTTTGCAAATTACGCCTCATTGAAGGCATTTTTAATGATGCGCATTTAGCGGCATTGAAGGACGTTAGAAAGTTGGTTGAACTCCTATTAAGCACCGAAAATTTTCGGCTCGAGCTGACTGCATTGGCTATCCTGGAAGCTGAGCATACAGCATATGAGCTCTTTGTCCGAAATAATTGGATAAAACCAAAGGATTGGACCGTGATCGACAGCAATACCACCCGCCGAGCCAGTCGAGCCATCAGGGCCACCAAGGGTTTGTTACGCCTCTGGACTCCGCTACCGATCCTAAGAAAAATTTTTCTTACGAAAAACTTTCCAATTGGCTTTTGCGCAGCCGTGGGCGACGCTCTTTCACAAGAATTTGCTCTCCTATCCCTTCTGGCACCTCAGCTACCATTTGAAAGAGACTTTTCACAAAATTTTAGTGTTTTAGAGGAAATCTGGGCGCGCGCAAAGCTTCATTGTCACCTGAGTTACTTTTCTAAAATGAAACTCAATAATAACTTCAAAGTTGGTAAACTCGCAGGAGGAATTCTTGGAAAAATACCCTATTCTCGAAAACTGTTTGGCCTCTCTCAAAGCGCCGGTCAGTTTGAAGGATTCAAAGATTACTCTCAACCCATAAATTGATCGTCCGAACTGTCGTGAATAGATTGACTCCGCTTTCATAGACAAATATAAAAACCCCAAAGCGAGGGACTATGAAAGTTAGAGAATTTATCGATCATCATTATCGCCATTTCAATTCAGCAGCACTTAAAGATGCTTGTGTTGCTTACGAAAATCACATCGACAAAGGTGGCAAGATGCTCGTCACTCTTGCCGGCGCCATGAGTACGGCCGAAATTGGCCTGTCACTTGCCGAGATGATTCGACAAGACAAAGTGCATGCAATTTGCTGCACCGGCGCCAATCTTGAAGAAGATATTTTCAATCTCGTCGCCCATGATCACTATGTGCGAATTCCAAATTATCGCGATCTAACTCCTCAAGATGAGGAAAAACTTTTGAATAAGCATTTAAATCGTGTGACTGACACCTGTATTCCAGAAGAAGAGGCCATTCGTAGAATTGAACGCGCGGTTTTGAAACAGTGGCAAAATGCGGATCAAAGTGGGGAAGCTTACTTTCCGCATGAGTTTATGTATCGCATTTTGCGCTCAGGTGAACTCAAACAGTATTTTCAAATTGATCCAAAAGACTCTTGGCTAATGGCTGCATGTGAAAAGAATTTGCCAATGATTGTGCCTGGCTGGGAGGACTCTACACTTGGCAACATATTCGCGAGCCATTGCATTCTAGGCGATATCAAAAAAGTTCATACGGTTCGTACCGGAATCGAGTATATGACTGAACTTGCTACTTGGTATACTGAGACTACTAAAAAATCGAGCGTAGGCTTTTATCAAATCGGCGGCGGCATCGCAGGAGATTTCCCAATTTGTGTAGTCCCTATGATTCACCAAGATTTGCGCCGTGACGACGTTCCTCTGTGGGGCTATTTCTGCCAGATTTCAGATTCTACGACCAGCTATGGCTCATATTCAGGAGCCATCCCAAATGAAAAAATAACCTGGGGGAAATTAGCGGTTGATACTCCTCGTTACGTCATTGAAAGCGATGCGACCATTTGTGCTCCGCTGATGTTTGCTTATTTGTTAAATTGGTAAATTAGATCCAATCAAGTTCAAGCTTGGGCTCTTCCAAAACTAATAATTACTTTTTTGTTATGGCTAGCCTGAATGGACTCGCCAATGAATTGAGCGTTTTGTAAAACATTGTTGTCACTTAATGTGACCAATTCATTCCAATCAAGGCCAATCAAGGCCAATCAAGGCCAATTTCTTCAAGCCATGATCCAACCACATCAACATGCGCCCCCCAAGTTGAAAGGCTCTGGCTTGCACTCGATACGATCCAGACGTCAATAGGACTTTTAAAAATTGATGGACTTAAACGCTCTTTTTTTTGCGACCTCACAAACTCAATGAAGTTTTTTTGTTCAATTGAGTTTAAAATCGCTTCATAGAGCAAGAACGCAACCTGATCAGAACCTTGTTCTTGCGACCAAGATTGTAAAATCTCAGTCGTCGGGATTTCGCCACCTAGCTCTCTAACTTAAAGCAAGATTCCTAAATTTAATTAGCGAAAATTTTGCTTCATTATTAATCGGATTCCGTTTTCTACCGCTCACTATTTGGTCGCATCAATCGGTGACTTTTTAGCTGAAACGCGGCTCTTCATTTCGCCTTCACAAACGCTCAATTTATCGTCAAACTCGTCTTGTTTTTTCATTAGAATACGTTTGTATTCGATGAATCGGGCCAGACGATCTTTTAGAAATTCTTCGCTGACACCCACCAAACGGTCTTTTTCATCAATGCCCACATTGAAAACCTCCTCTTTATCTGTGATTCGATCAAGAGGCTCAGTCCACATAAGGGTACCATTCCCACCATTTTCGCGAGCTGCTAAGTGACTCATACAGGTCTTCAATGCTCCAAATAGGCCCGAAGAACCGTATTTGCGACTACCATACACCCGGTCCTCAAGTTCGTAGACCTCAAATTGCAGGCGCCTCAGCTCCTCATTCATTGATACTTTTTTTTGCCAAATCATATTTCCGTCTTTACTAACGCCGACATTTTCTTCTTTTGACACGGCATCTGAATTTACAATTTTGCTTTCAATTTTCTCAGCTTTATTGGCATTGTGACTACAAGATAAAGCGAATGCCACAAGCAAAAAAGTCCAATGAAAATTTGCGGCCAATTGAATCTTCATGACGAGCTCCTTAGAAGACGGTGGTTAGCGATACTTGTCTTCGGTTATAAACGCTAACTAGCCCCCCTAAGATTAGCAACTACTGTCGCAGCGCATGAGTTGGTGCCAGCCTGGCCCTTTATCTAAGACTAGCGCTACTCCATAAAATACTTGTTTGCCATTGACTTATTATCTGTAAGACTTGAGGACTAATAGGTTTTTTTGGCTTCAGGTTTCTAACGGAGGTAGTATCAATGAGTTCTCGCATCATTTTAATTTTGGCTAGTACTTTTTTTCTCTTAGGCAATTCTTGCTCCATGTTTAGCTCAACTCCAGATACCAAGGAAACCGCCGATGCTGCGGCCAAAAAGGACGCTGAAAATATTGCATCAGATACTGGGTTGGACGCCGCACCTCCCGCTGATTCAGCTGCAGCAATGGACGTAGGCGCAGCGGCCAATGAGAAGTCTCTATTTGATCGCATTGGTGGCAAATTAGTTTTAGGTAAATTTTCAGCGAAATTCATCGATGCGATGGCGGCGAATCCGAAACTGCTCGCAAATCCAAAAATTGCGGTAGAGATGAAAAAGGATCAAGCTAAACACAAAGCCAGTATGACAGAGTATCTCTGCCAGATTTCTGGGGGTCCTTGTAAATACAGTGGCCCATCAATGAAGGATGCACATATGGCCTCAGGAGTAAGTGCTGAGGATTGGAAGCTTATGGGCGGGTTGTTTATCAAAACATTACGCGATATGAACGTAGGGAAAAACGAACGTAAAGAGCTCGCCAACCTAGTGTCAATGGCAAAGCCAGATGTCGTTAGCCAATAATTTATATTACATTCAGCTCATTGACTCTAAAATCTTCAATTGCCAAAAAGCTTTTAGCCGTGGCCGAGCGAAACGCCCGCTCATAGGATTTTGGCAAATTCGGCTTTAACAAATCACCGACGTTTAGATATTCAAAAATTTCGCCATAATGTTTAACAGTTTGCGTATCGACTCTCCGCTGAAGCAGATATGGCCTAAGCTCACTCGAATGTCTCACCCCCATCGCACCCATAATTTCAGTCGCGGCCTTGACCGTTTCAAACTGAAAGTTTTTAACACGTTCTGATTTTGATGAAATATCAAGGCCGCTGACAAGTTCGGGATCATTTGTGGTAATTCCCACTGGACAGGTGTTCGAATTGCATCTTAAAGCTTGAATGCAACCGATAGCCATCATCATTCCCCGGGCTGAATTGCAAATATCCGCACCCATTGAAAGCTTGGCGACGATATCAAATCCCGTCGTAACTTTGCCACTCGCTATCACCTTAATATGTTTTCGAATATCAAATCCAACTAAAGTATTATGTGCAAAAATAAGCCCTTCAACCAAAGGGCAACCAACTGAATTTGAAAACTCTATTGGCGCAGCCCCAGTTCCACCTTCACCGCCATCTACAGTGATAAAGTCTGGCATAATCCCAGTTTCTTTCATTGCCAGGCAAAGGGCAATAAATTCACGGCGCTTACCAATACATAATTTAAATCCTATTGGTTTTCCGCCTGATAAATCTCGAAGTTGTTTTATAAATCTCATCATTTCTAGTGGTGATGAAAACGCCGTATGCCAAGGAGGCGAGATCACATCTTTACCAACTTCAACTCCACGCATTTTGGCAATTTCAAAACTAACTTTAGAGGCAGGTAATATTCCGCCATGACCTGGTTTTGCGCCCTGAGAAAGCTTAATTTCAATCATTTTAATATTGGCATGAATTGCTGTTTCGGCAAACTTTTCTGGAGAAAAGCGACCATCGAGTTCACGACAGCCAAAATAACCAGTACCAATTTGCCAAACTATATCGCCACCCTGCTTAAGGTGATAGGGTGAGCATGAGCCCTCCCCTGTATTATGATAAAATCCACCTTTTTTGGCTCCTAAATTCAGCGCCTCAACGGCATTGCTACTTAGTGCTCCGTAGCTCATGGCGCTAATATTAAAAATCGCAGCATCATAGGGCTGCTTGCAATGTGGGCCACCGACTCGAACTCGCATTTCACTATTCACATGAACCGGTGCAATTGAATGATTCACCCATTCGTAACCTACCTCATAAACATCTTTCTGCGTTCCAAATGGGACTGTATCCCGCTCTTTTTTTGCCCGCTGATAAACCACGGATCGCTGCTCACGACTAAAAGGGCGCCCATCAGAATTGCTCTCAATAAAATATTGATTGATCTCTGGTCTAATCAATTCAAGAATATAACGAAAATGTCCGACCACCGGAAAATTTCTTCGAATCGAATGTTTTCTTTGAAAATAATCACGAAAACCGATAATTAAAATGGGCAACACCAGAATGAGTGACCACAAAACCTGTGGCCACATAATGGGCATTAGTGTGTAGAATAAAAGCAAAGCGAAAAAAATAACTCGGGCCTCTTTACGCATAAACACCTCATTAATATTTTTATGCTCACCGCTCTAAAAGTCACAGACTTTTCTTGGCCAAGACCTTCTTTAATTGATATGATAACTTCATATGGAATTTTTCTATTATCAAAACGAACTTTTTGTTGGCAAGCCTTTGGGCCAGCAAGCGGGCCCGCCAACCGACTCAATCAATTTGTCGAAGTGGAGCGGATCTCAAAAAACGCCTTTCTATCTTTACGATTGCGATCAAATTAGAGCTCGGGTTCAATTCTTTAAAAAAGCACTCCCCTTTGTGAAAAGCCATAACATCCATTTTGCGATTAAGGCGAATCACAATAAGAAAATTTTAAAACTCATTTGTACCCAAGGCCTAGGCGCAGATACAGTTTCAATTGGTGAAATCAGGCGCGCCTTAGATTGTGGATTTTCTTCACAAAATATTATTTTTTCAGGCGTAGCTAAATCAAGGTCTGAACTTGAACAGGCGATAGATCTTCAAATCAAGCAAATTAATATTGAAAGCTTTTCGGAGCTCAAAAGAATCATTTCAATTTGCCAAGAAAAAAACACCTCGATTGATATCGGAATAAGGCTCAATCCTAGGGTCGGTGCCGATACGCACAAGTCCATTTCAACCGGCGGCGCTGACAATAAATTTGGCGTCGACTTGAGCGAACTTGAAAGCGTAAAGAAAGCTTTAAAACAGAATGATAAATTCGTCAGACTTCATAGCTTAAGTATGCATATTGGATCTAATTTTTTAAAATTAGGAGAGCTTCGAGTTGCAGTGACAATTATTGAAAACCACTACAATGAATTTACTAAAGAGGGTTTTGAAATCTTGCGCCTTGATTTAGGCGGTGGACTCGGAATTAACTATTACGCTTACAGCATTTCAAATGACGAACATCTGATTGAAGAATATTCAGCTTTAGTTAAGGATTTGCAAAATCGCTGTCCTCAAGTTCAGTTGATGTTTGAGCCGGGACGAATTTTAGTTGGTAGAAGTGCAATATTAATTACTCAAATCCAATATATAAAGAAAAATGGCTCAACTTGGTTTGTCGTTGTGGATACTGGGATGAATCATCTTTTGCGACCTGCCTTATACGAAGCCCATCATCAAATTTGGCCCCTACATATGCGAAAGGGAGAGTCGAAGAAGTATACAATCGCCGGGCCGATATGTGAGTCGACCGATATTCTCGCGTCTAATGTCGAGCTTAATGTTCAAGAGGCGGATCACTTGGCAATTCTGGACTGCGGTGCTTACGGAATGTCCATGGCCAGCAGTTATAATTTACATGATTTTCCGGTCGAATATTATTTCGAAAATGGTCAAATTTCTCACCTTGCCTAAATCAATTTTGATGATACCGTTAAACACTTAGTGCCGTTGGCAAAGTGAATTTACTCAAAGCGCGAATGCAAAGAGAGAAAAGCGCAATTAAGGATGAAAATGGAAAAAATTTGGCTCAAAAACTATCAAATGGGCATTAAAGCTGACATAGACATCTCACAATATAAAAATATTTTGCAAGTATTGACTCAAGCTTGCGATAAGTTCGCAGAACTCCCGGTTTTCACTAATATGGGCAAAACAATTACCTATAGAGAACTGGATCTTCTCTCGACAAGTTTTGCCGCCTACTTGCAGAATGATCTTGGTCTTAAGAAAGGAGATCGCATTGCGCTTCAAATGCCAAATATTTTGCAATTTCCCATTTGTCTGTTCGGTGCACTAAAAGCAGGCCTCATCGTAGTAAATACCAATCCTTTGTATACTGAAAGAGAAATGAAACATCAATTTAACGATTCGGGAGCAAAGGCTATCGTTATATTGGCAAATTTCGCGATCAATCTTCAAAAAATTCTAGCTGAAACAAAAATTGAACATATTATAGTAACTGAACTGGGCGACGCCCTGAGTTTACCTAAAAAATTACTGGTAAATACTGTTGTAAAATACGTTAAAAAAATGGTCCCAAGCTTTTCTATGCCGACTGCCGTTTCCTACCAACAAGCTATCTCCAAGGGCCGCACCCATCCATTTAGACCTGTAGAAATAGATTTAGAAGATATTGCATTCTTACAATACACTGGCGGGACAACTGGCGTTTCAAAAGGCGCGATGCTCACTCACAAGAACATTGTTGCTAATATGGAACAAATTAATATGTGGCTTCGCCCATCATTAGTTGAAGGCAAAGAGGTCGCGTTAATGCCCTTGCCATTATATCATATTTTTTGCTTAACAGTTAATTGTTTAGCCCTGGTAAAATATGGTGTACACAACATTATGATAACCAATCCTCGCGATATGCAATCCCTGCTTAAAGATTTTAAAGCTCATCCAATTACCATAACCACAGGGATCAATACTTTATTTATTGCTTTCAATAATAGTGCTGAGTTTCAAAAGCTAAATTTCTCTAAGCTTAAGTTTTCAGTGGCTGGCGGGATGGCCCTGCAGACCTCTGTAGCAAAGCGTTGGAAAGAAATTACCAAAACTAATATTTACGAAGGCTATGGTCTGACTGAGAGCTCCCCTGTCGCTTGTGTGAATCCTATCGATGGAACAGGGAAGCTGGGTACAATTGGTCTGCCGGTTCCTTCAACTGAAATTACCATTTTGAGTGATGATGAAAAGGAACTACCCTTAGGGGAAACCGGAGAAATTTGTATTCATGGCCCGCAAATCATGAAGGGCTACTGGAACCAAATTGCTGAAACCGAAAAAGTTCTAACCAAAAATGGCGGACTTAAAACCGGCGATCTTGGTTTTATGGACAAAGATGGCTACACCAAAATTGTTGATCGCAAAAAAGACATGATTTTGGTTTCTGGATTCAATGTTTACCCAACTGAAATCGAAGAAGTTCTATCTCAAATGCCAGGAGTGCTCGAAGTCGCAGCCGTGGGTATCCCCGATGAAAAGTCTGGCGAAGCAGTAAAAGTTTTTATCGTTAAAAAAGATGATGGCCTCACAAAAGAAGCTGTTCTGGCTTATGCAAGAGCAAATCTGACCGGATACAAGATGCCAAAACAGATTGAATTTCGTAAAGATCTTCCAAAAACAAATGTAGGTAAAATTTTGCGGCGAGAATTAAGAAATCTACCGGCCGCCCAAACAACAGCAATTTAAGGAATCATAAAATGTTTTCTGCTGAAACACGAATTTTAATTGTTGATGACTTGCCAAGCGCGATTGAACTTCTTGCCGCACAACTTCGGCGCCTTGGTTTTAGCGATATCCTCGAGGCACCAAATGGAAAAGAGGCTTACGAAATATTGGTTATTTCTAAAAGTCGAGGTACGCCAATTGATCTCATTATTTCTGATTGGAATATGCCGAAGTTAGATGGGCTTGATTTTCTAAAATTGGTTCGCTCAAACACTGAGCTTGAGCAACTTCCATTTTTAATCGTCACCACTTCAAATGAAAAACACAAAGTTGTTGAGGCCATTCAATCTGGAGTAACAAATTATATAGTTAAGCCAATTGATGAAGCGACGCTCAAAGAAAAGCTGGAGCGCGTTTGGGAAAAGCTAAATCCATAGGGAGTTTGAGACCCTTCAAGTAATGAGCGTGAGCTTTAACACATAGATGGTTGCTAGCTTTAGGGTATAGTTTTTTTAATTGAAATAGCCTTATGCTGCTTTTCCCAATAAACTTAGAGTGCTATCTACCAAAAATGGAACTTCAACGCAGACCTGGGTTGAGCTGCCAATCACACTAGTCACCACAATTGATCCGCCGATTTTTTCAACTGCGGACCGTGCAGCAAACATTCCAACCCCTCGACCTGAAACAAGGCTAACCTCACTATGAATAGAAAATCCGCCGGTGAAAATAGTTTGCATTACATCATGATCATTTTTTTCAATTTCAGCTTTTGAAAATCCTAATTTTCTCATACGCTCACGAATTTTATTCGGATCAATTCCGGCGCCATCATCTGATATGAGTATTCGTATTCGTTTGCTCGCACCAACATCAATAAATTGAAATTCTACCTTAATAAGTCCTGCCTCGTCTTTGTTTTTTAGCAATCGAGTTCCCGGCTCTTCAAGGCCGTGATCAATTGCATTTCGAAAAACATGGATCAAGTTAGTAAAGAGGTCGCGATAATGCTTACCCTCTATACGCAAAACCCCATTTTCAATGAGAATCGGTTTTAGCCTCTTCCCAAAACTCGCAGCCAATTCGGCAAGAGATTCGTCTAAGTGAGCGAAATACGTTCCAATTTCTTCACAAGCAAAAAGACCTTCAATTTCGCTACAAATTCCTTTTACCTCAGCTATAGACCTGAGTTGCGATAGCCACTTTAAAGCAGTTTCACCTGGAATATCAATTTGTTTAGCTCCGGAGCTTAACAGTCCTCCGTAGAGCTCTCTGTTTTGCTCTAAAAACAAATTGAATTCTATTTGAATTCTTTTAACTGAATCAAACAAGGGCTTCAAAGGGCCTCGGGAGACTTTAAAATACTCTACAAGATGCTCCTCCGCCTCATGGGCCTCAATAACAAGCTCACTCATTGCAAAGGTGGCAACGCCCCCTTTAAAGGTATGTAGACCTCGCGCAAAGGTTTCAAAATCTAAAGTCCCATGGTTTGTTTTAACTTGATTCAAATTTTCGATCAGAATTGCTAAAATAGCATTAGCCTCCAGCGCAAAACTACGAAATTGAGAGCGAAATTTTGTAATCTGCACAAGCCTTCTCGCAATATTTCGCTCACGCTCAGCTTCTTTTCTGGCTTTCATTTCGTTTGTTCTATCAGTAGCTACCAAAACAATTGCCTGTAGTCCCCCCTCTGAATCGCGCAACGGATTATAGCTTAGTGCAATCTCTCGATCCGTGATATCTGAGCCCAGCCTCTCTATTCCAAGACCCTTGGTATCTTCAAAGGGCAATGTCTCTTCAAAAACTACTGCCATCCAATCACGAATCTGCTTTCGAATCTCTGGCTGTTTCGAAATAAGCGTGACCAAGTTTTTGCTTTCAATCTGACTCTTAAAAATATTGCGACTCATTTTTGAGAAATAGGGAAGAATAAAACCAGTTCTTTCAAAAACAACAATCCCTTGATCAAGACTATCTAAAATTGCGGCGAGCATTCGATTAGCTTTTTTAAGTTCAGTGGTTCGTGCCTCAATCTTCAGTTCGAGATTTTTTGAATAGTCTTCAAGCTGTATCTGAGCGGCATTTAGGGATTCAATGAACCTCTCTTTTTCTTCTAATTCTGAAATATATTTTTGGTGAAGCACTTTCTCTAAACTTACATCTCTTAAGAAAATGATCCAGCGCTTTTCATTTTCTGGTGAATGCTGCGTTGTTGAATCGATCTGTAAGCTCACCTGAACTGAGCCAGTTCGCTGAGAATTTGTAGTGAACTCAAGCTCTCTCGTTGGGCTAAAGCCGGCCTCAGGTAGGTCTTCTTTAGAAAACAAACCGTCTTTAAAATTTATAAAGTCTACGAGAGGCTTTCCATTGCTAAGTCTTTTAACCGAACTAGAAAAAACATTGGCAGCAGCCTGATTTCCATAGAAAACTGCGAATTTAGAGTCAATTACGACGGCGCCGTCCTGCAAGCTATCAAAAACTGAATAGTCAAAGCTCATACAGATTCCAATTTTCTTAGGTTCAGAGCCGCCGCCATTACAAAGTCTATAAATTTCGCAATCTCGATCCGGTAGCCCTGCTCAACAAGGAAATAGACGATACCATTTGGGAACATTTTCAGTTCGGACATATGAAATTCATCGGTAAATTTGAGGTCCAACTCAATAAATTTAAGGTCACTGGACCATCGAAGGGCAGCGAAAGTAGGCTTAATTATATTAACCCGGATACTTCATCAGTTTCGTCGTGAAATCGTTGATTCGCAGACTGGCCTGGCGCTTGAGAGACGTTTGAGTGAGGCAACCTCAAAGCAGGTTGTCGCAATGAAAAGGTCTCGAAAACGCCAGGAGCGGAGCGCCCAGACTAGCGAAGCGGCGATTGCAACAGAAA
>JAYVXS010000307.1:0-10605 GCA_043784965.1 Bdellovibrionales bacterium | reverse complement strand
AGAGATTTCTGTCGTACTTTATTTCTCCGCCCCCGCCCGTGGCGAATGTGAAACATGGCGAGAGTTCAGTTGTATTAGATTTGCCAATTGCGGCTCATGAGTTCCCGCGAGTGGTTGAGTATTTGAAGGCCGCGATTGAATCTCTGCCAAGCTATCTTGGCCAATCTTTAGCTCATGTCGTATGGAACGACAGTCGTTTGAACATTGAGTGGTGTACTAGGCAGGCTAATTTACTAGAGGAAATTCAAGCCGAGAAAGCACTTCATCCTGAGCTCGTACAAAATATTTTGCATGATCTTGAGCAATCACAAAAGCAAATCGAAGAATTGCAGATCTCGTTACAGTCGAAGAATGAAGAAGTGAATTTACTTCGGCGAAATATTTCGGGTGGTCTGGAGTCCATTTTAGACGAGCCCAAGTCCCAATATTTAGCGTCCAATTTAGCGGTTAAAAATTTAGAAATATTAGGCGCACCGGGAGCTAGGTCGACCTCTTATGAAATTCAAGTTCCGCCTGGTTTGGCATCAGAGTCGATGGAGATAAAGCTACAGGAAAGCTTGCAGAAGCTCTATCGGCTGGCAGATTATATGGCGAGAGGGCAACAGCTCGTGACCATGTTGGTTGGTCAAAATCGTGCGACGCCCCAGGTAAAAGAGGCAATGCGCAGAGTGGACTGGGATTTAGTTCAAAAGTCTTCTTTGATTCACTTTAAAGAAATTATTGAAAAGCTTCAGGATCTGGATGCGACAATAAAGAAATCTACAAAAAGCGTAGAATTTTTGACGCTTGAGAAAGATTATCAAAATAAAAATTCACCCGATCAAACTCACTGGACAATTTGAAGGGGTTACTCAAATAAAGGGAACATCTATGTCAGCAATTACCGGGATTCAAGCTCGTGAAATTTTAGACAGTCGGGGTAATCCAACCATAGAAGTAGATGTGATGCTGCAAAGTGGATCAATTGGTCGCGCCGCCGTTCCAAGTGGGGCTTCAACCGGAGCCCATGAGGCAAATGAGCTTCGTGATGAAGACAAAAAGAGATTTTCAGGTAAGGGAGTTTTGAAGGCAGTTCGCATTGTAAATGAAGTGATTGCTGAATCTCTCGAGGGTGCAAACGCTAGTGATCAGACGGCAATTGATCAGCATTTGATTGAGCTTGATGGCACTGAAAATAAATCAAAACTCGGAGCGAACGCGATCCTTGGGGTTTCTCTTGCATGTGCCAAGGCAGCAGCACAAGTGGCAGGTCTTCCGCTGTTTCGATATATCGGTGGTACGCAGGCTTGTCGCCTACCTGTGCCCCTTATGAATGTAGTGAATGGTGGAGCTCATGCAGATAACGGCCTTGACATTCAAGAGTTCATGATTGTGCCGATGTGTGGTGACAGCTTTTCTGAATCACTTCGCGCCGGAAGTGAAATATTTCATGCGCTTAAGAAAATTCTAAATAAAAAAGGTCTAGCAACTGGTGTGGGTGACGAGGGTGGGTTTGCACCAAAGTTGAAATCCAATGTTGAAGCTGTTGATTTAATTATAGAGGCAGTTGAAGTTGCTGGCTACAAGCCCGGAAAAAATGTTTTTTTAGCTCTTGATGTGGCTGCGACCGAACTTTTCAAAAACGGAAAATACCAATGGGAAGGCAAAAAGATTAGCAGTTCAGATCTTATTAAAATTTATGAGAATTGGACGAAAAAATATCCTATTATTAGCATTGAAGACGGCTTGGCTGAAGACGATTGGGCCGCTTGGGTTAAGCAAACATCTCAAATGGGAGCGAAGACCCAAATTGTAGGAGATGATTTATTTGTCACGAATCCCAAGCGAGTGGCTCGTGGAATCAAAGAGAAGGCAGCTAATGCATTGCTGGTGAAGGTCAATCAAATCGGTACGCTCACTGAAACTTGTGAAGCAGTTAGCTTAGCTCAACGTGCCGGATTTAAGACGATCATGTCCCATCGTAGCGGCGAAACCGAAGACTCGATGATTGCCGACCTTGCAGTTGCATTGGGTTGCCACCAGATTAAAACAGGCAGTCTGTGTCGTAGCGAGAGAATTGCAAAGTACAATCAGTTGCTTCGCATTGAAGAGCAGCTTGGGTCTAACGCTCGTTTTTGGGGAGCTGAGGCTTTTTCAAAGTAGGGGTGTTGATGGGCAGAATCTTTCGGGCCATTGGTTGACCGAGCCCAAGGTCCGGTTGCTGAAGCCGAAAAACTATTCTATCATGTTCATGTTCATGTTCTCAACCAGGAGGAATTATGAGTAGTCCAGCGTTTAATGAAAAGATTTTCAACAAAATAGAATCCCACTCTGACTATGCAGACACCGGGGCAATGACGGTTTCTGGAGCTATCAATAAAACCGGAACACTCTTCTTACTCATGCTTTCAGCTGCTATTGTAAGTTGGAATTTGTCTGACAGTAGTTCTGGCGCGATGTTAATGGTGATTTCGTTTATTCTTAGTTTTATTTTGGCTTTTGTAATTATCTTTAAAAAGAATCTCGCGCCGACGCTTGCCCCTGTGTATGCATTGGCGGAGGGATTTGTACTCGGGGCAATCTCAGCTAGGTATGAATCGATTCATCCCGGCATTGCCATGAATGCGATGATTTCTACTTTTTCTTGCTTGGCCCTTGTACTGGCACTCTATCATTTGAAAATTTTGCAAGCGACTCCAAGATTTCAAAAAGTGTTGGGCATTTCAATGATGGCAATACTACTTACATATCTTGTGAATCTCGTAATGGGTCTTTTTGGCCATCCTATTGCCATGATCAACGAAGGTGGCACGGTTGGAATATTGTTTTCAGTTGTTGTGGTAGGCGTCGCGGCTCTCAATTTCGTAATCGATTTTGCTCTCATTGAAGAGGGCGCATCTCGTAAGGCACCAAAATTTATGGAATGGTACTGCGCTTTCGCAGTAATGCTTACCTTAGTTTGGCTCTACCTTGAAATTTTACGACTGCTATCAAAGCTTTCGAAAAGGTGAGCTGGTACCTAATCCTGAAAGATACGGCTTCCGACTGATTTTTTCTGGCCTTGGTATTTGCCACGGTAAGGATTGAGCGTAGCTTGGTCCATCTTGCAAAACACCAACTGACAAATCCTACGTCCTGCCTGAAGTTGAATTGGCAAAGAGTTCGCATTGTAAAGTTCAAGGGTGATTTTACCCTCAAAGCCAGGATCAACCCAGCCGGCATTTTGAATAAAAAGTCCCATGCGACCAATTGAACTTCGCCCTTCGACAAAGGCAGTCAAATCATTTGGTAATTTTATATATTCCATAGTGGTGGCAAGTAGAAATGAATGGGGAGGGAGCGTGATCGTTTCGCCCTCAAATTCTCGATATTTAATTTCTGAATCCATTGAAATCAGATTCATATTAAAATCTTCGATCATCAAAAAATGCGTGCCCAGGCGACAGTCGATTGAAGCCGGCTGAATAGACTCTGGCGTTATTGGTTCTACCGCCAGAGTTTTGTTAGACAACATTTCTCTTAAAGAGATGTCCGATAATATCACTTTTGTTCAGCCGCTCGTTTTTCAAGATACTTTTTATGGAGTTCCTCTTGAATTCCTTTTGGCATCGCTGAGTATTTTGCGAACTCCATGGTAAATTCTCCCTTACCTTGAGTCGCACTTCGCAGATCAGTTGAGTAACCGAACATCTCGGTGAGTGGAACTTCGGCGGTAACAGTAACGGTGCCTTCTATGGTAGAGGTTCCCATGATGATTCCACGACGCTGATTGATCTGTCCCATGACCGAGCCTTGAAACTCTTCAGGAGCAGTCGTCTCAAGCTTCATGATCGGTTCAAGAGCCGTAGGGCTGGCCCTCTCGTAGGCTTGTCTCATTGCGGCCATCGCACAAATTCTAAAGGCCATCTCAGATGAATCGACATCATGGTAAGAACCGTCGGTTAATATACATTTTACGCCGACAATCGGAAAACCAATGAGGGTGCCCTTTGCCATTTGCTCTTTGAAACCCTTATCAACTGCTGGAATAAATTCGCGAGGAATTCTTCCGCCTACCACTTTGTTTTCAAACATATACGGAAGTTCAGAATCCACTGGAAGAGGTTCAATGCGGCCAACCACCTTTGCGAATTGCCCAGAGCCACCGGTTTGTTTCTTATGAGTGTAATCGTATTCAGCCGCAGTCCCGATGGTTTCGCGGTATGCCACTTGTGGTTTGCCAGCAATTACTTCGCAGTCAAACTCGCGCTTCATGCGCTCAATATAAACCTCAAGGTGGAGCTCGCCCATTCCTGAAATAATGGTTTCGCTTGACTCTTCATCTCGATGTACGCGAAAAGTTGGATCTTCTTTTTTAAATTTCTGAAGAGCCTTCGAAAAGTTTGCGGCGCCCTCTTTTAATTTCGGCGCAACGGCAAGAGAAATAACTGCATCCGGCACATGCATTGAGGTCATTGCATAGTTGAGTGTTCCATCAGTAAATGTATCACCTGACGAGCAATCGACACCGAAGAGAGCAATGATGTCGCCTGCAGAAGCCTGGTCGATATCTGTCATCTCAGCGGAGTGCATTTTCACCAGACGTGGAACCTTCACTTTACGTTGGTTCGCAACGTTTACAATGAAGTCCCCTTTATTTACTGTGCCTTGATAAATACGCATATAAGTGAGCTGACCATACTTGCCGTCTTCGAGTTTAAAGGCGTAACCAACGAAGGGTTGTTTAGCATCGACAATGATATCGACTTTTTCTTCATTTTTGTCGAGGTTTAATGCTTCATTTGTTACTTGAGTTGGATTTGGTAGATAATCAGAGACGCCATCGAGCATTTTCTGTACGCCACGGTTTTTATAAGCAGAGCCACAAAACACCGGAGTGAGTTGTAGGGTTAAGCAACCTTTGCGAATGGCTTCTTTCAGTTCTGCTTCAGTGGGCTCGATTTCATTTAAGAATTTCTCTGCAACGATATCATCGAAATCGGCAGCTTTGCCGATCAATTCGTGACGATATTCTTTTGCCTGCTCCATGAATTCAGCTGGAATTTCTTTTTCAATGACGATCTCGCCATCTTCGCCTTCATTGTAATATGCCTTCATGGTTACGAGATCAATAATTCCCATTAACTTATCTTCAAGGCCAATTGGGATTTGCATCATCACAGCATTGTGGCGCAATTTTTCTCTGAGCGCACCAAGTACGCGAAAAGGATTTGCGCCGGCGCGATCGAGTTTGTTAATAAAAGCAATACGTGGAACATGATATCGGCGCATTTGTCGATCGACGGTGATCGATTGAGATTGAACGCCTGATACGCCGCAAAGAACCAAGATGGCGCCATCGAGAACGCGGAGCGATCTTTCAACCTCAATAGTGAAATCGACGTGGCCGGGAGTGTCGATGATATTAATAATAATATCTTTCCAAAAAACGTTGGTCGCAGCTGATTTGATGGTGATGCCTTTTTCGCGCTCGAGTTCCATCGAATCCATTTTCGCGCCGACGCCGTCTTTGCCTCGCACTTCATGAATCTCATGAATGCGGCCGGTGTAAAAAAGAATGCGCTCAGTAAGAGTTGTTTTGCCTGAGTCGATGTGAGCCGAAATTCCAATATTACGCGCTCTCTTTAAATCCCATTCTGTCGATCCCATGAAAATACCTTTCCGAAGTAAATAAATCTGCTAAATGATTAATTTTTGTTATCCGAAGTACCTATAGGTCATTTTTTTCTAAGCTGCTGACTTTAGGTTAGCTTGAGGTTGGAGATGGAGTGGCTAGCCTCAAAATCTAATGCGGCTTAACCGAACGACGACCAACCAAACACTAACTTAAAAGACCACGTAAAAAAATGCGAATTATAACCACGTCGATTAAGGCCTCTTGTTCTAAGTAAAAGTTGGGGTTCCGTCAAGCACGGATCGCTAAAATTTTAGTCGTTTTAGTCCGATTTCGAGTCCCGGGAATTGAGATACATCGATGCCGACATTTAAGCCCTCCTTTTGTCCAATTTTTCTCTAAAAAGTCAGCAGCCTTATTCTCAAGAGAGGAAGCTTGGTACTCTGATCGAGAACCAGGCAACATTTCAAGAAGGGGCTGTTTATGTGTCGATTTTTTGCTTATAAAGGACAGCCCATTTTGATGGATGACCTTCTTTATAAACCGAAAAACTCATTGATCAAACAAAGCGCTATGGCCCATGAGTCTGAGGAGCCATTAAATGGCGATGGCTTCGGAATCGGCTGGTACGACAAGCGCTTGGATGCTGAGCCAGGTCTCTTTGTAAGTGTGCGCCCCGCCTGGAATGATCGAAATTTAAGGTCCATTGCTAAGAAAATTGTTAGTCCGTGCATTTTTGCCCACGTCAGAGCGGCAAGCATGGGTGATGTGTCGGAGTCAAACTGCCACCCATTTCACTTCAAAAACCTCATGTTTATGCACAATGGAAGCATCGGGGGCTTTCAACAAATAAAGCGGTTTGTGAGAAGACTCTTGTCCGATGAGGTATATGAATGGATCAGGGGCCAGACCGACTCAGAGCATCTGTTTGCATTATTTTTAGAAAACCTAAAAAAGAAAAAACATGCACGAAACTCGAGTGAAAATATGGCTGAGGTTTTGATTGCGACCATTAAGCAAATCGAAAAAATTAAGCGAGCTAATAAAATTCGTGAAACTTCGTACATCAATGTTTGCATCAGCGACGGTGAACACATTGTGGCGATTCGTTACGTTTCGAATAAGCGTGAAAAAGCACCAACACTATATTATTCAGCTGGTGGCAAATACATTTGCAAAAAAGGCATTTGCTATCTCGAGCCGGCAACCTCTAGGCATGATCATTCCGTGCTAATTGTTTCTGAAAAACTAACTAATAATCTTGAAGATTGGAATCAAATTCCGACCAATCATGTTTTGATTGTGAGCAATGATTTGAGTGTCGAACTGAGACCTGTTAAGATCTAGCAATGAACTTGAGTTCAAAGCATTCAATGCCCACAATTGAGCAGGCGCGTTTGAAACTTCACGAAGTTTTTGGCCACCCCGAGTTCAGGGGTCTTCAGCTGCCGGTGTTAGAAGATCTATTATTGCAAAAAAATATTCTACTACTGATGCCCACGGGAATGGGTAAGAGTTTATGCTATCAGTTGCCAGCCCGGTTATTTGCCGAAACGGGGGGCTTAACCCTGGTCGTATCGCCGCTAATTGCCCTGATGAAAGATCAGGTCGACGCCTTATTGCAAAAGGGCTTTCGCGCCTGCTTTATCAATTCCTCACTTGAGTCGAACGAGAAAAAATCACGCTACCGAAAGCTTTATCAAAAGCAATATGAAATCATTTATGTCACGCCAGAGCGCTTTCGAAATGCTGAGTTCCGCGAGGCCCTTACGCAAAATCAAATCGCCTTATTAGCGATCGACGAGGCGCATTGTATTTCAAGCTGGGGCCATGATTTTAGGCCTGACTATTCTCGCCTAGGTGATATTCGCTCGGAGCTGGGCAGTCCCCTGACAATAGCATTGACGGCAACGGCTACGCCAGATGTACAAAAGGACATTTTGAATCAGCTGCGTTTAAATGAAGAGCAGAATTTCATTATCCATGACGCTGGTTTAGAAAGAAAGAATTTAGCGATATCAATAATAGATTTGTACGGTTTGGATCAGAAAGTTCAAGCTTTTGTGGCATTCAAGCACTCAAATCCGGGGCCGGCAATTGTCTATTTCTCGCTTATCGATACGCTCGATAAATTTTCTCAGCAACTTGCAAAAATCCACATGCCTCACCTAATCTATCATGGGCAAATGAATCAGCGGGAGCGCTCGCGGAACCAGAGCCTGTTTTTAAAATCAGATCCAGGAGTAATTGGGAGTGAAATCATTTTGGCGACGCCAGCATTTGGGTTAGGCATAGATAAGGAAAATATTCGTAGTGTTTTTCATGCTGAAATGCCCGGTTCTCTTGAAGCCTATTATCAAGAAATTGGACGGGCGGGAAGAGATGGACAGCCCGCGAATTGCTATCTGCTTTTTGACCAAGATGATTTGAGCATTCAAATGGACTTCGTAAAGTGGGGCCATCCTGATCCAGGATTTATTTTAGCACTATTCAATTTACTTGAACGAAATGCCTTGAGGGTTAAGGCCGAGGGGCTTGACTTTCTACGGACGCAGCTTAACTTTTATAATCGTCGCGATTATCGAGTTGAAACGGCGTTGAATCAGCTAGAGAGATGGGAATGCATTTCGTCAGTCAATACTCGGGAGCTAAGTATTTTAGCTTCGCCACCAGTCGAATTTTTGGACGACGTTGCACACGCAAGTTTCCTCAAAAATCAAAACCAAAAGCTTCTTGATATTTTGCAGTTCGCCCAGCTGTCAGAAGGCTGCCGTATAAAGCAAATTAAAAAGTATTTTTCATATGCCGAAGGTGACGCCTGTCAGATTTGTGACTTGTGTTTGAAGGTGAGTACTACATGAAGTTTCCGGATCCACGACTTGCGCATGAAGATGGCGTGTTGTGTTGGGGCGGCGAGCTCACTTCCAAGAATCTTTGTAAAGCCTACTCGCTGGGGGTCTTTCCGTGGCCGCAAGAAGGCTATCCGCTGTTGTGGTTTTCGCCAGCGCAACGAGGGGTTATTGATTTTGGTGAGTTTCATATATCTAAGCGCTTGCGGAGAGATTTGGCTGCCGCCAACTTTGAAATTAGTTTTGATCGTGATTTTGAGCAGGTGATCACGAACTGTCAAAAAATCAAGCGTGTTCATGAAAAAGGAACCTGGATAAACCAAGAAATGCTTTTGGCATATTCAAAACTGCATCTTGAGGGGTATTGTCATAGTGTTGAATGTTGGAAAGCTAATAAACTCGTGGGCGGACTTTATGGTGTTTTTATTGGCGGAGTATTTAGTGGTGAAAGCATGTTTTTTCTTGAAGATAATGCGAGCAAATTTTGCTTGATCCGCCTTGTGGAGTTTCTTAAAACACTTTCTTTGACTTGGATGGATACGCAAATGGTAACTCCACTTGTCAAAAACTTTGGCGGCAAGTACATTGAGCGAGATGAGTTTTTGCAGCGTCACTTACTGGCAGATAAGACTCTCAGTTGGCCGAAGAATTTACCAGAGCGTTAAAGTAAAAAAATGATTAAACTAGGCAAAATTCACATTCAAAAAAATAGCTACGTCACCCTTTGCTATAAGCTTAGTAATTCACAATTTAAAATACTCGAGGAGAGAACGGCCACTGACCCACTTATTTATCTACAGGGCTATGGCCAGCTATTGCCAGCCGTAGAACTTGCGGTTGAAGGGCAGGTGACGGGATTTGCCACAAGCTTGAAGCTTGCTCCTGACCAAGCCTATGGAGTTTATAAAAAGGATTTGTTAAAAGAAGTTCCGCGAAGTCAGTTTGCTGAAAATCTAAATCTCAAATTTGGAATGAAGTTTGATACAGTCGGACCGGCCGGGGAAGCTTTAGTCGTACGAATTTTGAAAGTCGAAGATGATATAGTGATCCTTGACGGCAATCATCCACTTGCGGGTCAAGAGTTAATTTTTGAGCTAAATATTTTGTCGGTACGTCAAGCGACGACAGAAGAGTTAGAAGAGTTTTCGCAAGGAATTAAACCTGGTACCCAACTTCATTGAACGCGAGCTCGGCGAGAGAAAACATGCAAATGTGAAGGAGGCCTTTGAAAAGACGAATCAAAATTCAAAATGTCGCTGAGTCGTATCCTTGGCGATACGGCGACATTTTGAATTTTGATGAAGTATTTTTCAAAGGATAACAAGCAGGTGCACATTTCTCTCGTCGAACTGGCGTATTAAGGGCTTTTTATGTCAAAGCAATCGCAAGAACTTGATCTTTCAGATAATCCACAGGTCGCATTTGAAACATGGTTAAAAGATGCCATTGATGCGCAATGTGCGGAGCCAACGGCTATGACTTTGGCTACGGCCTCAAAGTCGGGAGTGCCGTCGGCTCGCATTGTCTTATTTAAGGGATTTAAAGAGGGAAGTTTCAAGTTTTTTACGAATTTTAAGAGTCCGAAGGCTGATGATCTAATTGAGAATCCTAGGGCAGCACTTGTATTCTTTTGGTCGACTTCATCTTTTCAGAGACAGGTTCGCATTTTTGGAATGGTTGAAAAATTATCTGAACGCGAATCGATTGAGTACTTTAGGACCCGCGAGCGTGGCAGTCAAATTGGCGCGTGGGCCTCTCCGCAGAGTCAAAAAGTTGCAAGCCGCGCGGCCCTTGAAAAGATGGTAAGCGATATAGAGCAAAAATTTGCGGGAAAGCCTATTGTGCAGCCGCCTTTTTGGGGCGGTTTCGCATTGAGCCCGCAAAGTTTTGAGTTTTGGGAAGGTCGTGAGTTTCGTATTCATGATCGGTTTATTTTTGAGAGAAAAAATTCTGCTTGGATAAAGAGTCGCCTAGCGCCCTGAGAGACATAAGGTTCTGCGCAAAAGGTTCTGCGCAAAAGTTGTAACACTTATTTTGTCACAACTCCTAAGCTTTCGTGTGGCTTAACCCGGATATTTCATCAGATTTCTGTTGCAATCGCCGCTTCGCTAGTCTGGGCGCTTCGCTCCTGGCGTTTTCGAGACCTTTTCACTGCGACAACCT
>JAYVXS010000306.1:0-10642 GCA_043784965.1 Bdellovibrionales bacterium | reverse complement strand
ATTAAAAAATGCCCCGGGCCAGACTTGAACTGGCACGCCCGTTTAACCGAAGCCCAGGATTTTAAGTCCTGTGCGTCTACCAATTTCGCCACCGGGGCATAACGCGAGAAAGATCTTAAGATTTAACGAGATAAGCGCAAGATGTCCACGGACAAATTCAGCTTTATTCAGTTTTTTTGAGAATTTCCTAATTAAAATTTACGATACATAATATTTAAAAAAATTAAGTGGTTTTAATTAATAATTTGATTAAATCATTTGCATTCTTAGGTGCAAAAACATCAGAAGGAACAGTTTAGCTGAAGACTCTTTAGAGAAAAACTGCCAAGCTCGAAGATATGCCAGGCTTTAAAAATTTTTGGTTCACAAGATCAATTATCATTGCAAATTTTGCAGTCTATTACTTTGTTTGGTCACATGGTGGAATCACCGGAGAAAACCTTCTCAACTTCGGCGCGAACTTCAGGCCCTTGGTTCTTGAAGGGGAGTGGTGGAGACTTGTAACTTGTATGTTCTTGCATGCGAGCATCCTTCATATTGGGGCTAATATGTATTCTTTTTGGTCGCTCGGCTGTATGATGGAAACCCTATCGGGAGTACGCGCTACGATTCTAATTTACTTTGTAACAGGCGTATTGGCTTCGCTGGTGAGTGTACTTTATCATCAACAGCCCGTGGTTGGCATTGGAGCCAGTGGCGCGATCTTTGGTCTTTTTGGAGCCTTTTCGGCACTTGTTTTTAGAAAAAAAGTAATGTCGATTGGTGGGCAAGTTTTAAAAATGAAATCGCTCCTGCCCCCATTGGTAATTAATTTTGCCATTAGTCTTATGCCTGAAGTTGATCTAAGTGCACATTTAAGTGGATTTGTATTTGGTGCTATTTTGGGTTTTTTAATTAAATGAGTTATGAGAGATTTATTTGATTCCCGTAGTTTTCAAATCGCTATTACTTGAGCTTATAAACGAGAAGTTTTCACGCAAAACATAGCTTGAGTATAGAGCGAGAATTGAAACCAGAGTTACAATTCCGAGAAATAAATTTTTAGGCATAAATAAGCCAATCTTTAAAGCTGCTTCAATCTTTAACGCGGCATAAGACTCTTTAAGTTTAAGAGTTAAGCATAGGTTTTCACAAGTCCAATAAGCAAATGAGCTAGGCCTTAGTTTGTTGGACGGGACGAAGGTTTAGTATTTGCCTTAACTTGTAACTTCCGGCTCAGAAGGCCCAAGAACTGAAACTTCGACATCAGCCATTAGGCTCTCGATTTCTCGAATATTTTGCAGTTGGAGCTCACGATCTTTCTTTGTGAGAATTTCAGCTCCGGTCATCATTTTTCTTTGTTCTTTTAACTTGAGACTTAGGTCTTGATTGAGTCTTACGATGGCCTCATTTTTGAGTTTGAGCTGCGCTCTTTGCAGTTGAGTTTCGGACCATAGAACATTCATCGCTTCATGCCGACTCATGGCCTCATGATTTTTTGCAGTCAAAATACGATTTTGACTATTGATTTCGGAGCTCCGCTTTTCAAGGCTCTCATTTTGTAATTTGGTGAGTTCAGCTTGAGTCATGAATTTAAGCAGGGCCTCGTTGAGATCGGCTATTTGTCTTTCTCTTTGTGTGGATAAAGTTAAAAATTTCTGCTCAAAGTTTTGCGCCTGACTTTGCGCCTGACTCAATTGTTTTTGGGTTTCATTAAAGATCTGAAGTTTTTGTTTTAGGCCTTTAATCTCTAAAGAAAAACTCTGATTTTCTTTGCTTAGCTCATAGGTTCTGACTTCAAAATCTTCGATTAGCTGAATTTTATCCTTTTGATGCTCACGCTCCTTGACCTGCAATGAGTGGACGGCTTCATTCATTTTTATTTTAGCGCCGCTCAATTTTTTTTGTTGTTCAATTAGATCATTATCAAGCTCTTGATTTTTTTGTTTTAGTACTTTGATTTGATAATGCAACTTCGCAATAAAAGAGCGAACCCAAAGTCGTACGCGTCGTTGGTAAGATTTAAGGATACTTATCTGATGCATTGTCATATTGGATTGGTTGAGTGTTTCGCGCACTTGTTCGAGTTCAACGTCTTGCGCCGCAAGCTTGTCTCGTAAGAGAGTCTCTTTCTCAAGTAAGATTTCGATTTGCGAGTTCATTTTAGAGTTTATGATTTTAGTTTCGCGAGTGGTTCGGATTTCATCTTGCAGTTGAGATTCTAGCAAAGTGTTTTGCCGAAAATTGACCTTAAGCCTTGCCATTAAATCTTCATTTTGTCCGATGAGACTCTCAACTGTCTTTGAGATTTTTATGTAATGTGGGACATCATTGAGGTTGGGTGAGTTAGGTATTTCAGACGGCAATGGAATCATTTCTTCTTGCATGGAGCCTCCGCTTACAATAGTTACAGTTCAATATTAATCAAAGCTTTTACAGTTTCCGAATCAATGCCTTGGCCTCTGGCCTTGCACCTATACTTTAAGTGTCTCAAATTGATAGGGGTCTTGTCAAAATTTCGACACCTTTTAGTCCTAGGTCGAGTTTGCCGATAGGGATTCATGGCTGAAACTTCAAAGAACCGAAAAAAGTTTGCGCTCAATCTTGATGATTTGGGTCAGCCCGATTCTCTGAGAAGAAATATCCTGCAAAAGGTGAGCATTGAGCAATATCCGAGTGCCATAGAGCTACTAAAAGAATATAAAAGCATTCATCCACAATACCCTGATTTTATAGTGCAAGCTGAAAGATATCTAGAATATGCGGTCGATCTTGTAAATGGCATACGGGCCAAGAGATCCTTTCCTGGTATTGCAAACTTACCAATGAGCAAGCAAGAGGAGCTCTTTGGCAAAGCTTACGACCACTTTGAAGATTTGAAAGTCACGCTCCGCCGGGTAGAAAAAGCTGAGATTGATGTGAGAATTGTAGATCGGCGCTCAATAGTTTGGGTATTGAAGGCATTGGTTCACTCTGTGGCGGCTATTGTGGTTTTAGGTCTTGTACTTGAGGTTTATAGAGGGACGCTCGGTACAGCAGGTATAGTAATTGACGATACCCTCGAAAAAATCACCGCAACTATATTTGGTTACTTTGGGATGTAGTTTTTTGTAAGCGCAAAGTCTAAAAATTAACTTCCAGACTTAATGCTTTCATAAGCCTTCTGTAGAATTGGTAGCATCTGCCCGCCTTCGAGTTTTTTACCATTTACGAAAATAGCCGGAGTTCCCTCGATTTTTAGGCTAGAGCCAACTTTTGCACCGTCTTCAATTGCGGTTTTAGCTTCACTTGAATCCATACAAAGCTTAAGGGATGTATAGTCAAGTTTTTCATCATCAGCCATTTTCTTCAGATCCTGATTCAAGCCTTCTATGGTCGTCAAGCTTGCCTGATGCTCAAAAATCCAATTATGGGCTTTCCAGCCCTTATTATTTTTTTCAGCGCAGAATACCGCTCGTGCAAGAGCGCATCGCGTGCCGTCACCATTTGGAATGCTGGTATTGCAGGATCCGTCGAGTGGCCAAGCTGAGAAAATCAATCGTGCGTCAGAATGAGAGTTGATAAAAGCGTGTATCACAGGTGAAGCATGTTTGCAGTGCGGGCAAAGATAATCTGCAAACTCAACAATTGTCATCTTTGCGTTTTCTGGAGCGGCACCCATGGTTAGAATGGCTCTTGGCTCAATAGTTACAGGAGACAAAAGTGCCCAGTCTTGAACTTTTGAATTCACAAAACTTTGCATATCCTCAAAACCATATTGCTTTTTGACGGAATCATTCACTATAGAAGAGACGAGAAGTGTGAGTAGACCACAAACCAATAGGGGCGTGGCGATTTTAAATTTAAGCACTAAGGATCCGGCCGGCCTCATTAAGTAAATGCCCCAAAAGTTTACAAAAGACATGAGATAGGTCAGCATACAAACTAGGCAGTAGGTATGTAGATAGAAAACTGAAAAGAAGCCCATGACGATAGAGACCAGGGCGATTCCTCCCGAGTAAACAAGTAAGCTGGAATAGTAGATGAGGCCAGCCTCTGTTCCCATAAAAAAAACATAATAAAGCAAAAAGAGAAGCAGGCAAAAATTTGCAACGGCGCCTAAGACCGCCATTGGCAGGCTAGTTCCAAAAAACTCTGAGTATTGACTGGCACTTGTGGCCGAACAGTTAAAACTTGCATTCACATTGCAGATACTGGCCTGATCAGCCGCGCTAAACTTCAAATTGTAGTGAATTCTTGAGAGATAAATGTGGGCGCAAATAGCTATGATTAAAGTCGAGACACTTAATATTAAACCAAGTCGAGAGTTTCGCGTGCTCATAGAACTTTCTCTGGTAGTTTGTTAAGCTAATTTCTGAGACCATTTAAATTAGAGCGAGCTTTTGCAATGAAATCAACAACAAAAGTGACTGCCGTCGTGCAATTCAGAACAAGTCTTCAGGTGCGGGCCTGGTTGAATACGCGAAAAAAGATCTTACGACAGATTAAGAAGCGCGTCGAAGCACATCTGGTGCGTGAGCCTAAGGAGCTAATTTATTACCGCAAGGAATACGAGCGCAGTTTTCGTAGAAAATTTCAACTGAGTGATGTCGCTGATCTCGATAATCAGATGAGGTCAGCGCAAATTATTTTTGCTGGAGACTTTCACGCATTTTCGCAAGCGCAACGCATGCATCTTAAAATTCTAAGAAGATATCCTGTTGGGCAAGAAGTAACAATCGCTTTGGAATCAACCAGTCCAAGACAAAATAAAATTGTCGAAAGCTTTCTGAATTCCGAAATTTCTGAAAGTATTTTCTTAAAGAAAATGCAGTGGAATGAAACTTGGGGCTTTCCTTGGGAGAATTACCGTCCGCTCTTTGAGCTCGCGCGGGATCGTAAATTTCGTATTATTGGCCTCAGTAATCACTATAAAAATAAATCAGAGAGCTTGAAAACTAGAGATCGAGTGGCCGCACAATTTTTAGTACGAGAGTTGAAGAAAGATCCAAAGCGAAAAATTTATGTGCTCTTTGGGGATTTACATATAGCGCAAAAGCATTTGCCAAATGAGTTTAAATTTCAGTCGCTGAAGCTTGGACTGAAAATATCGAGGTTAAGTATTTTTCTTAATCCCGAAGTGATTTACTTTAAGCTAGCCGAGAAAGGACTTGAAAATAAAATCGAAATTGTGAGATTGAGTTCAAATCAGTATTGTGTCATGGGCTCGCCCCCCTGGGTTCAATGGCAAAGCTATCTGATGTATTTAGAGAGAAGTACGGATCAGATGCTTCAGGACGAAGATCCTGAATTTGATCCGACCGATGAAGTAAGGGCTCTCGTGGAACTTGTTTGCTCAGATCTAAACCTTAAAGTTGCAACCAATGAACTTGCTGTATACTCCTCATATAACGAAAAAATTTGGCGTTTGATTGGCCGGCAGGTTGCAAAAAAAGACTTTAAAATAGTAGATGAATTAATTGAAGATGGTCGCAGCATTTGTTTTTCACAAAGTGGAGTCTGCTATCTAGCTAGACCAAGCGTTAACCATGTTGCAGAATTGGCCGGACAATATCTGCATGCAAAAATTTCTAAACGAAAAAAGTTCTTTTGGAATATGCCTACTGATTTTGAAAAGCAAATCTGGTGTGAGGCAATGAGTTTCTTTTTAAGCAAGCTTATCAATCACAAAAGATACTCATATAGCTTGCTTGATCTGAATCAGAAGCTTCGCGAAAACGCTTCAGCAGGTGAACAGGAAATATTAAAACTCGCGCTCGATCATCGCATGGGGGAAGTGCTGTTTCTGCATCATATGAAAAAGCGCAAACAAAGCTTTATGCCTCGGCGAAAGACCAGTTATCTATTCGCGGCTAGAATTTTGGGAAGCATGATGGGAGAGAGATTGTATATCGCCCTGCAGTCGAATAAAATTAAGCTCGATGAAATAGTTGATTTCTTAAAATTTGATCCTCAGCACGCAGACTTTATGGAGTTCTACTCTAAAATTTTGAGATGGCTTGAGCCAGTTCATCTTGAAATGAAGAGTCGTAAAGAAAGACTTTGATGGCCAAATGGTATGTATCGATTGACAGCAAGGCGAGCGGTCCATTTGAAGCCGCAGAAGTCATTGAGTCGATCAAGAAAAAAAAATATGTACTTATCGATCTTGTTTTTCAAGAGGGCGGAAGCGTATGGCAAAGTTTTGATGAGGTCGAAGAATTTAAAGCTGCTTTTGAAGAACTTAAAATTGGCGATGAGAGTCGCAGTAAGGCCGGGGCCCATCTTAGTCATCCATGGGTGGTTCTTAAAAAGACTAAAGAATCAGGTCCTGATAAATATTTGCAAGAAGGACCATTTTCCTCAGAAGAAGTTTTGAGTCAAATTGCCAAGGGACATCTTCAATATTCTGACTATTTATGGAAGAAAGGTTTTGAGAAATGGATTCGTATTGGGTTTATACCTGAGTTTGATCGGATGCGAAATCTGAGTGAAGACTCCTTCGTTGATCAAAGCATTCCACTTCCTGAAATTTCAGACTTAGATAATGAAGACACTGTGAGGATTTCTCGTGATGAAATGATGAAATCAGTGCAAATTCTTAAAAAAGACGAAACCTACTATCAGAAGCCAGAGGATGATCCTGACTATGCTACGCCAGTTCCGCAATTCAGCAGGAATGATGAATTAGAAGTCACTTCAATTGGTCCGCTCGATGATTCTAATACGGTTCCGCCCCAGATCATAGCTGCGAAGAAAGAGCCAGGGGGACAAGATTTTTCAAAAGAGGTCTCCTTTAGTAAGGACTCATTGAGAAATGTTTTTAATGGAGATTTTCAGAGCGTTCGCACAGCTCCTCTGCTTGAGCCCGTTCAGGAATTGAGCGAGATTGGTGATCTTGCTCACAAAGGGGTGTTTTTAGATTTAAAAAAGGATGCAAATGAAGAGCGAGAGCAAAGATTGCGGCAAGAGGGTCTAGAAGAGGCAACTCAGATCATGATCAGGCCCAAGCCGACACCAGAAAAACCGACAGAAGTGGTGACTCCAGAAAAGCAGCCCGTCTCGGAAAATAAATCATCTTTATTTTCAAGTTTTGGGAGTTTTAAAAAATTACCTTTAAAAAAGAAAACGCATCACGAGAAACGAAAAGAAAACAAGGGAGAGTCGACAGCACCTGAACGTATTGAAAGAAGAAAGAAAAAAAGACCGACCTCTATTTTTATGATGCTTTTTTCAATCTTTGCAATATTAGCACTTTTTATTTCGGGACTATATAACTTTCGATACGCTTTGTTTGGTGAAAAAAATAAAATGGATAAAATTGTGCGAGTGATTCAAAAGGATTATTGGAAGAGGCCAATTGCTGAGCCAGAAGAGGAGCGTCTGGCGCCGCCGCCACCACCTCCGCACAGTATACCCCAGCAATCACAAGAGCAGCAGACGGCAGCTCAGGATCCAAACCTTAAGATCAAGGTTGAAAGTCAGCTTGAGAGTGGTGCCAATCAGAAGCTTCCAGATACAAATGTTCCTCAGGCGCCTGCGGCAACATCTGAATCGGCAAGGGTGGGTTTACAAAGAGCGAGCTTTATTGATATAGATCTGAGAGGCTTTAGCAGGAGTTCAAAGGCTGTATTGTTAACCAATGGTGCAATTGGTACGAAGGTGTTGGTTTATGTGTCAGCTCGAACTGGCGATCTTTTGACCTTTCCGAGTTTCTATAGAGAATATAAGTTGTCTCGGAGAACCAATAGAAACATGGAACTCGACTTATCAAATCTATCGCCCGGTCGATATAATATTGAGGCTGAGATTGGCGAACTAAAGAAGCTTCGGTTACTTACGGTAAAGGAGGATGAGTTTAACAAGAGAATTGAAACTCATTTAAAGCAGGTTTCATTTGAACAGCAAAAAGAAAAAAAAGCACTTTATTATGGAGCGAAATCACTTGAAGGCCTACTCAAGAGGCTCTTTGAGGCGGCAAGGCTTGCTCAAAGTCAGAGCCGCGAGTGGGTTGGTTTTTACTCTGGGTTCAGGCAAAGTGTAAAATTGTCGCTGAGTGCGTTGATTACTTCTTTAAATGATTCAAATCGAAATAATTACGCCTATCCGGATGAAGTTTTTGATTTGCTGGATTTAAAAGACAGTCTTTTAAAGAGTGCTGAAGATTTAGATAAGGATATCAGGATAAAAAAAGCCATAGAACTAAAATTAGAACAGGATCTCTTTAGAGATTTTGAGAAAATTCGCAAGAAAGCAGCCATGTTATCAGTGCGAAAGGTTTTGAATTAAAAAGTAGTCGTTTATTTCTAAACTTTGAAAACTATTTTTTCAAAAGACTTCGGAAGTCTTTGCCCGGTTTGAATTTAGGAACTGTTTGGGCCGGAATAAGAAGCTTTGTTCCGGTCTTAGGGTTGCGACCTTCGCGAGATTTGCGCTTCATTGCGCCGAAGGTGCCAAAGCCGACCAATTTAACCTCATCGCCTTTTGAGACAGCTTTGCATATGATTTCTAGGGCGGCGTCCAAGGCCTGCTCACTTTGCTGTTTTGTCAATAGGGTCTTTTTAGCTACACGACCTACCAAATCCGCTTTATTCATTCACTACTCCGCTTACTTAAGTATCTTTGCTCGCTCTTCTTGATTTCCATTACTTTTAAAGTGAGCGCTAAATGTATTGCTTTGGCTAAAATTTCGTCAAGGAATTTTGAAAAGTTTAAAAATAAAAAAAAAGTTTTTTTACTTGAAAAAATTTAAATCTCACAAACATTCAGGATTTCGTCTTGGCAATATTTTCAAAATACAAAAAGATAAGCCATCACGGCAATGGCGCCCAGGTATTTGCTAAAAGAATAGGCGAAATTCTTAAAATTCAATACTTGGTTAATTTATTTAACTTGGATTTCTCAGTTTGAGAAATAGTGGAAGATAAAGCGAGAGCAAAGCTCCGAAGATTGGGGGCTTTTTTAGTCAGCTTAAATCAAATGAGAGAGCAGGACAATCGTATAGGTAGCTTAAAGAGCTCATACTTTTGATCTGATGAAAATAGAATTGGTGTTGGGGGAGAGGCAATGGCCTGATAGATGGCGGTTTTTATCAACATTGCCTAAGGTCAAGTTTTGATTTTACCGATAGAGAATATGATGAAAAGTTCAATTCTAGCTCTATTTTGCGTATTTTTACTTATGGCATTTTTTAATCTCTATTTTTTTATTCAAACTCAATCTAATAGTGTTCCGGAGCTTAAAGTCCAAAATGAAAAGCTAAGGTGGGAACTCAAAAACCAGGAACTCAAGACTATGTTGGCCCATTTTGAATTAGAAGACTATCGCCAGAATTTGGCAATTCTTTTACCAAATGAAATCAAGAATAATCCACGGGCAAATTATCAATTGAGAAATTTGGCAAGTGTAGTAAAGGAACCACTCGCTAGTAATTTGACTATTGAAAGGGCTTCTTCATTATTGGTAAAGGCGAAGAATTCATTTGGCAACAAAGAGTATCTTGAGTCTAACAAATTATTGCACGACTTGATCGCGGATTATCCAAGTTCGATTCATTCGGTCGAAGCTTATTTTTTGTTAATTGAGGGTCAGTATCAGACTCAAGATTTCGAAAATTGTATTTCAACAATCGATGATATGCTCACGCTCTATCCGGCTAACGAACTTACGGGATACGCCATGTTAAGGCTCGCGAAAATATTTGAGTCACAAGATCGGATTGAAGATGCAATTGAAATCTACAAAGCCTTACTGAAGGACTTTAGGAGCGCAAAACTTCAAGAGCAAGCCAAGTTGAGTTTAAAAGGCGTCGAATTATGAAAAACATTTTTGCTTTTCTGCTAATGTTGAGCTCTCAAGCATTGGCCAAAGAGATCATTACGCTGGGAAACACTTTAAAAGTTGTGGAGATGCCCGAGGCGTGCCTCAAAACTACTGAAACTTGTATAATTAAAACATCACGAGAAGAAAAATTTAAATTCAAATTTGGCAAGAGTCAGATAGTTCTAGATGAGAATACAGCGTTGGTTAGAGTATCTGACAAACAGGTAACGCTTGTCTCTGGGCAGATTTGGATTAGAGCTCAGGGCGAGGTAATTGTGCAAACTCAATACGGCTCTGTGAGCTCCGAAATCGGCAATTTTTTAGTCCGCAACAAAGACAAGCGAATGGAAATTAAAGCCATCGATGCAGATCTAGTTTTAGTTTCAAAAATGAATCAGAGCACTCTTAAACTCGAAGCTGGGGAGCAAAATTGGCTCGGACCAATCGATCAAAATAAAATGGCCTCAAGCGGGGTCCCACTTCCAATAAGGCCGAGCGAACTGGTCATGAGTTGGTCACGACTTTATACCGGCACTAAGATTGAGTTTGAGAAAGATTTTAGAAGTTTCTTCGTACTTTGGTCAAGTTCCAATGAGCGTCTGGCAAAGCTTCATGCTGAGATTACTAGTCACCAGATTGCTAGCGTTGAAGAAGAAATCGCCAGTAAAAAAAGAGTTAAAGAAGAGCAGGCGCGAGAAGACCGCAGAATTAAAGAATGGTTTCGTAGGCGCGAACTTTCGGAGTAAAACCCTCCTCTACTTTCTGCTAGCCCGGATATTTCATCAGTTTCGTCGTGAAATCGCTGATTCGCAGACTGGCCTGGCGCTTGAGAGACCTTTGAGTGAGGCAACCTCAAAGCAGG
>JAYVXS010000305.1:0-3317 GCA_043784965.1 Bdellovibrionales bacterium | reverse complement strand
GGTCGCTCAGTTGGTCTTTGAACTGGTGGCCAAAACGGCTAAATTCCAAAACTTGAAATTCTCGACTCAATCGACCTCGATGTGCAGCGCTGTCATTCCTTTTTAGTCACTTCTATAGTCTCTTTCAATCACTAAAAATCACTATGTATTCAATGGCATGGACAGCTTAACATTTTAACTGTCAAAGCTATAGACAAAAAAATACCCGAAATTAGTGGCGACATGCTTGCAAGATAAAAGTTAGGCCTAAGGAGAACAATTATGAAAACCTTCTTTATCGCTTTAATTATCGTTTTGGTTGGAACCGCAGCATTTGCAAAACCGGCCAAAATAGCAGAAAAATTTTATCGAGTGGATAGTAACTTAGTTTTTTTTAATATGAATGGACTCAGATTAGGTCAACCAAACTTTTCTGTTACTTCGGGAACTACATCTCAATTTATGAATGGAAATCAAGTTATTGTTGAATCAATGGGTGAGAATGCCACTTTGTCGTTTTACAACCCAGCCCTCAAGAAAATTGGCTCAATTGAAATGCGCGATTTAGGTAGCAAAGGCATCTTGGCTGGGCCACTAGTTCTGGAGAACAGTGTCGCGGTCTTCGTAGCGTTCCTACGTAGTGGTGATCGAGGCTTTGTTTTTGTCGATGATAAAGGAAGTATTATTGCAACCTTGGATCAGATCGATCGCTGGTTCGGCAACTCGGACTATTTATGGGACTATGAGTATTTAAAGCTTGCCACTGGCAGGGTTGATTTTTCAAAGACTCACGACGGGCTCTTTAAATCGCAAACTGAGGCAGTGGTCTCTGCATTTCAACAAACAGCTTATACTTTGCCCGCCGTTTTGGCAGAGTACTTCACTCAAATTAATAGATTGGCAGGTCGCGATGCACGCAAGCAGGCTTTGATAGCCACAATTCAGATTGTAACAAATCGAATTGGTGAGCTCAGTAATATTGGGCCCATCAACTTTTTCTTTCAGACGAAGAATCAAATCATTTTGCCATTCTATTTACTTGATGAAGAAAATAATATTCCAGAATGTATATATAAAACAGACTCCAGAACAACTTGCGATGTATGGACGAAGCTTCAAGATCCCAATAGTAATTTTACGAGACTTAAAAACATCGATTCAACCTATCTTTTGACCATTCAAAAGAAGTTGAATTTTTTGATTGATCTTTCGATTGAAAAAGCAAGCTCTTACGGGAGGAAAAACAAAGCCACTTTTTGACATTATCCGAGATATGCCTTGGCTTAGCTGAGCGCGATTCGAGGCATGAATTGAAAAATTTTGCTATCGCTAAGCCCGAAATGCTAAAAACTGAGGCTTCAGATTCCTGAGCAATTGACCGGGATTTTAGATTTTCAAGGAACTTTTCAGACCTCAAGTCGAGTAGTTGCTCCAATGAGAAGTTAATTTTGAAGTATCATTTTTGACTAATGACACTTGTTCATAACAAAATCGATGTCATGATTTTTACAGAATAGTTTTACACGGTTTTTATTTTTTGAATTTGTAAATGAAGCCGTGCTTTTTGTTCATCAGGCTTCAATGAGTATTCAATTCGGGCCCGACGGGGCCGACTTTAACCGCTGGCCATTTTTTGTCACCGCCCCATACATGAAACAACATTCTATGACACTCCCACACCGTCGATCAACACTACAGTCAACTCAAGTGCGCAAATTGGCGGTATGTCTCTTGCAGTTTGGGACCCCTGTACCCACTCGTTTGAAGCTTCAATGCCAATATGGCCTCTCAAACATTGGGAAAGGTATTCAACAACTCAAAAGGAGAAAATCATGTTCAAAGCAACTTTTTTGGTTCTCGGGCTGCTAAGCACAAGTCAATCGTTTGCCTTCTCACAAGGTGGCCAGTTTCCCTGCACGAAAGACAATGAGGTTATTGCGATTATGCTGACACCAATTCGTCCCATGGGACTTGTGACAGACGAAGACGTTTCTCTCGCTAAACAGCGCTGCGAGGCAATTGGCGGACAACTCGGCGAACGCATTGTTCAGCGCGGTCCTCCTCCTGGAGCCGTGTAGAATTAATTTTTGCGCAACACTTGCATAATCTACTGATTTTGAAGCCGCAGGATCAACTTCCTGCGTATTTTAGAACGATGAAGACACTTTTGAGAAGTTGTCTAGTACCTCAGTGAGATCGCGATCAAAAACCGCTTCAAGGAGCACGGACTTAATTAACAAAATTTTGTTTATACGAAATTTTTCCGGAGGGCGCGCGACTTTTGCTAACTTCATAACCGCTCTGAATTGTTCTGAAGACAGAAAATTTCATATGAAAAATTGCCGCAGTACCCTGCGCAAATCACTTGAATTTCGCGCGCGTTGAGATCAAGAAAATTCGTTCTGTCGAGACGGCCATAGATTTGGTCCCCTAGGCCAATGCGAATCTCGATATTAGCGGCCCTTTGAAACAGCCATTTGCCTTGGGGACATCGCTTTGAGAGTGGTCCAATGAATGTGCTTTTTGTTCAATTAAGGCAAAAAAAGGACGCTCCCTATTTTTATAGAGAGCGTCCGGTAATCGTAAAGTTTAGCTAGAGCGAAATTTTCTACCCGATATTGCCATTTGGGTTTTATGGATTCGGCTCGATAGTAGTGACAACTCGAGCTGCTTCGATTTTCAGTTGAATGTCGGGCGGCAAATCATTTTCATCAAATAAAGTGTGAGTAAGTTGCTCTTGTTCGAGCTTCTTTTCTTTTGCAAGCCTTGCAAGTAGCTCCGATTTTTGGGCCGATACCGAGCCGTGTGAACAACGAGCGATTTTCGCGATCTCCCTAAACGAAAGTCCTGCCTGGAGAAGCTGTTCGATCAAAGCAGAGTTTCTTGTGCGCTTTCGACCGAGTATTTTGCCTCGAGCTCTCGCTGCCGCGAGACCGTTGCGAACACGTTCAGCTATTAAATCACGCTCCAACTGCGCTATAGCCGATATAATAATGAATACAACGTGCCCAAGACTTGTATTGAGGTCCAGTTTCTCGGTCAAGCTTACGAAATTTGTAGAACATTTCTTGAATGTTTCTAGGCCCTTAAGCATATGAGTGACAGATCGAGCGTACCTCGAAAAAGCGAAAACGACAACACTTTCAATTTCGCCGTTTTCGACTGCTTTCATCATTCGATCTAAAGCCGGGCGAGAGGCTTTCGTCCCAGATTGGTTCTCATCTGCGAAGAGCTCGTACTCTGCGACGTTATTTTGTTCGCAAAAAATACGCAGTGCTCTTACCTGGGCGTCGAGTCCATTTTTTTGGTCCGAAGTTGATACTCGAGCATACAAAGCC
>JAYVXS010000304.1:0-10707 GCA_043784965.1 Bdellovibrionales bacterium | reverse complement strand
TCGGAATTGATATAAAGTTGTAGCCCATTTTTTTTGCGAGCAAAGATTCTTGCTGTACCACTACTGGTCTATCTTCGAGATCGACAATTGTTTTTATATTGAGGTTCTTGCGAAGGTCGATTAAACCCTGCTCAGTGGGGCGACCTGAGCGGTAGAGACCAGCTTCGGTCATTTGTAGATTTGGAACATCATCAGGGCCAGCAAAACACGAAATGGCTAAAAAAAAGCCAAGCAAAAATCCAACTAGTTTCATCAAATCCCCCCAAGATTACTTGTTACTAGCAAAGTCTTTTCGAGTTGTATTTCTACATAGGATCATGATTACGGCAATCGAAATTTGAATTTTGATTTAATTGCCATGGGTAGTGAACACAGAATTGGCATATGAGCCTTGGTTTCTGTTTTTATGGGCTTCTTGAGGGCCATTTTGCCAGTAAGACTGATGGCCCATGCGCGAAATCAGTTTGCTTTGTTTCGCCTATTTCTACAGCAGGTCGCCTGACACAATACAAACCGGAAAGATAAGATATCTCCACTGATCTAAGGCCGAAGAACCGTGACCCCAAAGGGGTCACGGGAAGAGCCAAACATTGAATTCGGATTATTATTTGACTCAAATTTTACAAAATTATTTTTCTAATGGTAGGGGGCCGGGCGGGCCACCAGGAATCGCGCAAAAAATTTGTGTTGGATAGCTCTGTAAGCTAAGGCAAACACCTGAGGTACAACCTGTTTGCTGGCATATCTGGTTTGGATCAACACAATAGGCTCCGCCATTGTGATTCAAATCTAAAACAGCACATTCTAATTTGGAGTCCTTGCAAGGATTCTCAATTGAGCAACTCACTAAGCTACTTTGCTCAATGGTTTTTAAAAACATCGCTCCTTGTATTCTAATGTTTCCTGAAGATCCTGTGGCACTAGTCTCTTGTTTGCCGCATCCTGATGTCATTAGTGCGGTTGCAATTGTTAAGGTTATTGCAAAGCCGAGTCTGTATAAATTGAGTCTTGTGATTAAAGCTATTTTTCGAAGTTCCATATTAATTCCCCTTTTCATCGTTTAAGTTGGTTGCTTTTGTCGGCCTGGAGTGAACGTGAAAAAGGGCACGACCTGATAATTTATAATAGCTCAAAATTTACAGAAAAGCTTTGGTGGAAAGCATGAAAAACATGGTTTTCGTATACAATCAGTATACACAAAATACTAATAACATACTGAAATCACTAAATAATATAATATAAATAAGATATATTTTAAATTTAATAGTATACACCTATGACATTGAGTTAGAATATAGAGATGGGTCAAAAACTCAATATTTATAAATTTCAAGACTACCGTGAACTCTTGGTGGCATTGATTGAACAGCGAAAAAAAGACAAAAAAGTTTTTTCGTATCGCTGGTTCTCAATGAAAGCCGGATTGACTGCGCCAAATTTTTTGAATTTGGTTGTTAAACGAAAACGCCATCTCTCGGCGGCGACAATTGAGAATGTTATTGAAATATTTCAACTTAAAGGTCAAGAAGCTGAGTTCTTTCGTTATTTAACCCATTTTAATAAAGCCAAGACCCTGTCTGAACGCGAACACTTTGCCCACCAACTTATTAAGCTTAAGAAATTTCAAAATGAATTTCCGCTCTCTCAAGATCAATTTGAATACTATTCTAAATGGTACCATATTCCGATTCGAGAAATGTTGAGTTTAAAAATTGCACCAAAATCAGAAGGCGAAATATCAGCGAATTTAATTCCCTATGTCTCGAAAACAGATGTGCACGAGGCCATTGAAAAATTAACGAGTTTAAATTTGATAACAAAGAAGGATGGGACCTGGCGGCCAGCACAAGAAAGTGTTTCTACCGGAAACAAATTTTCTTCTTATGGCGTTGTACAGTTTCATAAGCAAATGATGGGTATCGCAGTTGACTCTCTTGATCGCTTTGGTCCCAATGAAAGAGAAGTATCGGCAGTGACGGTGGGGCTTTCTGAAGAGACCTTTAGTAAGGTTCAAAAAATGATCGAAGAATTTCGTTCGCAAATCATGAGTTTGGCTGAAGAAGATCAGGCTAAAGAGCGCATTTATCAAATTAATTTTCAAGTCTTTCCACTTTCGAAACGTCGAGGTTCAAAATGATAAGGATTTTTGGGTGCCTACTGATTATCATAATTCACTCAGGCTGCATGGGGACCAATACAGGTAATCCTGGCGCGACTACACCGGCAAACACTATTAATACGGCCGCCACCGGACTAATCAGTGCTGTTTGTGCGCGAGTGGCGATCTGTTTCGCTGGAGCAAGTGAGCTAGCTTGCTCTGCACAAGTTCTCACAACTAATGGTTATACTACTGAATTAGGGCCCAATACGAACACCTATTCAACGATGAGTAGTTTGGATGCTGCAGAGCAAGCTTTAGTTATTCAGCCGAACGCCGCAAATTTAGTGACTTGTAAATCGGCGATTGCGCAGGTGAGCTGTTCTGGAGCCTTGATGCTGCAGAGTTACTCTTCGGGGACTCCAACGATATATTCATCAACCAACAAACTATTTCAAAGCAATTCGATTTGCCAGCAAGTGTATTAATTTAAAGTATTAATTTGAAGTACTGGCCTTAGGAAGAAAATTTAATATCCGGCGCAGCTTCTTGCAATAGCAATGAAATTCGATTTGAAATTGCAGCTATTTGAACGATCACAGGCAAATTTAACGCAATTTCCGTCGTCTACGCCTGCGCAAGCTTGTGCTATTTGTTTGGCATTTGAACTAAATACGCAGTCGCCAGTTTTTTCACAGCCGACTCGGGCGCACAAGCCATTTGATGATCTGCAGCTTTCAGCCAATGCTATCGCCGAACTCTTAAAAATACAGTCCTTAGTCTTGGCGCATAGAACCTCTACGCATTCGCCATTAACCCCTCGGCAGGCTTGAGCAATTTCTTTTACATTTGAGTCAAATCCACAGTCCTTTGTATTGTCGCAAATAACTTTAAGGCAAGATGTTTGGTCTTGAGTTGGACATTCAGGAATAGCTAGCTCAAATAATTTCGCAGTATGAGTGGCCTTTGTATAACTGGCTCTTTCGTATTCTATAGCAAGTAAATCGGCTTGTTCTTTGTTTATCTGTTTAGGTGAATCGATGGCAAAGGCGCCAGAACAAGATAAAATGAGAGCGAGAATAGAATTCAAATTGAAAAGTTTCACAATCGACCTCTTTTTTTTAGTTAAGGTTTTTTATCGAAGTTGAAAGCCTATCGAAAAAATGAGCGCTGTCAACCATTTGAGCCTGTAAATGACTCGTCTTCATTTTTATTAGCCAGGGGTTAGTAATTGGCTTTCTCTTTTGCCAAGCCATCTATTGCTAGTCCTAAATTAGGTAGCATCAGGTTAAATTCAATTAACTTAAATGCTAATCCTTGGGAATTTGTCTTCACCTTGGGCAAAGGCTAATTTAAAGTAAGCATACTTGGAGGCAAGATGAAAAAGATAGCGATTGTCATGGCGATGGAAGCGGAAGCTCAAGGTATAGTTAAGGAGCTCGAGCTTTCACGTTTTGTTCCAAGGCCATTTTATGAAAATTTGCCAATGCAATTTTTCTCCGGGACTTATAAAAATACTTTTGAAATCATACTTTGTTTACCTGGTTTAGACTCTCGGCATCGAGTTGATCAGATTGGCACAGAGCCTTCAGCAGTTGCGGCCTTTGCTACGATTTTAGAGTTTCATCCTGATCTCTTGATCAATGCAGGCACGGCAGGTAGCTTTGCATCAAAAGGCGCAAGCATCGGCAAAGTCTATCTCAGCAAAAATATGTTTTATTTTCATGATCATCGAATCCCTATTGCTGGATGGGATCGGTTCGGGCTTGGCGAGTATCCCGGTCTCGACGTAAGTTCAATCGCTCAAAGGCTTAATTTGGACCAGGCAAATATTTCGTCTGGCAACTCACTTGATTTTACTCAGGCTGATTTGGATCGCATTTTAGAGAGTGGTGCGATCCTAAAGGAAATGGAGGCTGCTGGGATTGCTTGGGCTGCCTTTATTACTCAGACGCCATTTTTTGCCATTAAATCAGTTACCAATTTAATAGATGTGAATCCTGATTCTTCGGCAGAGTTTTCGAAAAACTTTGCCGTTGCAGTAGCAGCTCTAAACGAGAAAACTCTTCAGGTAATCAAGGAATTAAAAATGGTAAAAATGGTACCTGCTTCATTTTGCTGAAGCAGTGCTTCAGCAAAATGAAGCAGGTACCTAAAACCTTTGTGACCGATATGTTCATCGAGTCCAATTGATTGGCTGCCACGACCGCCACGGAGTTTACCGATTTGTTTGCCATTCATTAAAATATTTGAGCAATTGTGAGAATTTGAAATAGTGAGAACCAAAGTTCCGTGTTCCCGCCCTACTACTGCATAGCCACCACATGGGCCAAGACCAGAAGATTCTCCCTCTTGGAGTTTGATATCCACGCTTGCGTTTGGATTGGCAAAGGCAGATGAAACGCCGAAAGCTAACAGTAGGCTTAAAATTGCTTTTTGATACATATGTATTCTCCTTGTTTTTATTGGTTTAACAGACTTCTTTTGAAGTTGGCCTTTTGTAATTGGAATGATTCAGCAGTGCACTCAAATTGCTTTTTGGTAAGCCTTGTCATATAGACTTGACAAGTTTATTGTGTTCCAAATGGGCGTTCCAATTTAGGGTTCTTTCTTTTTTTAGCTGGTTTTATGTGGAAAACCCGAGTTCAGGGTCGGTGAGACAGGCAAACTGGTTACAGATGCAGATCCAGGAATCAGCTTCAGTGGGCAAGTTTCATTTGGCTTTAAGTCGATAGATCATTCCGCCCAGTTGATTGGCAAGAATACCCGCCTCCTTCTGATTCATTATTTCTAGCAATGCTTGTGTTTCACGTAGCGATGCATAACTTATCGAATAGAATCTGGCGCGCTCATTTGCTGTCGTTTTGGCAGAGCCTTCAACTAAGTTAAGCACCACGCTAAGACTCGCTCTCTCTAGTTGATCTTTCAAGAAGGCTTTGGCTTTTATATGTTCACATTTTTTATAGAGCTCAAGAGCCATCTGATAGGATTTGAAGTTAGCTAACATAAATACTCCTTTTTTTATTATTTTTCACGTCCCAAGTCTCACGACGACGTGAAAAATAATAAAAAAAGGAGTATTTATGTTAGAGAATTTTCGAAGTTATCAGATGGCTCTTGAGCTCTACAAAAAATCAAAAGGGCAAAAGCTGCCTTGCTTTCTTAAATCTCAACTCGAGAGAGCAGCAAGTAGCATTGTACTAAATTTTGCTGAGGGTTCAGCCAGAACCTCAAAAAAAGAAAGAGCCAGATTCTATGTAATCGCATTCGCAAGCTTAAGAGAAGTACAGGCTCTAATCGACATGGAGGATTCTTTGAAAGTTCTTGAGTCCTCAGCCGACCAACTAGCAGCAAATTTGTACAAGCTGACCCACCCATAGCTGGGACCGAAACTGAAAAACCGAGCTCCGTCGCAACTGCCTGCAAACTGTTCTTTATAACTAGACCAACAAAAAAAGGATAGGGCCCCAATTTAGAGCAGCCATTTTAGTTGGCGCAAATTTTTGTCATGCCATATTTTTGCAAAGCTAAATGTTCTCAATGAGGCGCTTTGTATGTTTAGGAAAAATGCTAATTTGATGAAGCAAGACTGCAAGAGCTAATGCTAAGAACTGGAGTTTAGGCTTCGGCTGGATTAAATTCACCAGGATGGGTTTTCGCCCATTTTGCCGGGGCTTTGGTCACGTCCGTAAAACTAGACTAAAAATTTTTTGAAAAATGACCGAAATGTGAACTATGAGAGCTAGATTTAGAGTCTGCAATTTGCATTCACGAAATTTAAATTGGGGCAAAGCGCATGCGAGTTAAACATTTATTTATTTTCAGTGCGATTCTATTGGGTCACCTGGCTAGTGCCCATGATACCACAGCTCGGATGGAGCCAACAAAACTGATCGTAAAATTTGGTCGCACCATGAAGGCCGATGAAATAAAGCAACAAATGCCCGCAGGGTTGAGTCTTAATTATTTGTCTGAAGATGGTCGAACCGCAATGATTTGTGCTAAGCCTGGAATACATCAGCCGCAACAAATGATGCAAAGTAAATTTAACTGCAATTTTGTGTCAGACAAAAAGCCAGCTCTGTCTTGTGCTAAAAATGGCGACATAACCAGCATTAACGCTGAGACTATGCCGAGTGTGGGTGGCCTCAAAGCCGTCAGTGATATGTTAGTGAAACAAGATCCTAAGCCAACATTTGCCAGAGATGTCGCGCCAATTCTTCGGCAAAACTGTATCAATTGCCACCGTGAAAATGGCGTCGGCAAGGGTTCGCTCGTAACCTATCATGAGGCGAAAAGTAGGGCTGATGAAGTTAGGGACGTTGTGGACTGGAATCAAATGCCACAAGGTGCCTCTTGGATCCCAAGTGATGATTGTGGCGGGAAAGATCGGTTTTCTGGACCGCGATTTTTGACCGATGCAGAAAAAAAATTGATCTCTGACTGGCGAGATCAAAGTGATCCGGCGTTTGGCGATCCAATGGATTTGGCTTGCCCCCCCTGAGTTTAAGGATGGCAACGAAGTGGGGTGGAGATTGGGCCCGCCAGATCTCATTTCTTCACAAGTAAAGGGTGGCTTTACCGTGCCGCCATTGGCCCCTGGGCAAAAAGCAGGCTCTGATGTTTTTAGAAATTTTGTTTTAGCAGACGATTTTAAAGAAGATGCTTATCTAACCGCAGCAGAAATTATCCCTGGTTTAACAAAACCGACAAGCAAGGCGCACCCGTTTCCGGCAGTGCACCATGTGCATATTTTTATTGATACTACAGGCGTTGATGCAAAAGAAAAAGAAGCTACTTATCAAAAGCAAATTCAAGACGACAAGGCGGCCGGAAAGCCATATCGAGAAGGTGCTGGCTTTGAAACTCGTAGTGTACCTTATACCTTGGTGGGCTCTTGGTTCCCGGGCGCTCCCGCACTTAAGTTCAAAGAGGGCAATGCATTTAAGATTCCAAAAGGTGCCAAGGTTGTTGTGCAGATGCACTATACGCAGTACGACGATGTGCCGCAACTAGATGAAACCAAAATTGGAATGCACTTCGCCCATGCACCAATTAAGCGTGAGGTTTTAACTATCGGTGTAGAAAAAGTAAATGGCACTGGTGTGAATGGGGATCCGAAGTTGAACGAGGCGGCACTAGCAGTAAAGAGTGTGCCAAAAGGTGCGGTAAACTTTCCGATGAATTTGACTTTGAACGTTGGTGATGAATTAGCAAAAGCTAAGCGGGCCAAAGCCTGTGAGGGTGATGATCTGTTGCTTGAGGGACTTGTTCCGCATGGTCACCAATTGCAAACTGATTTTGGCTTGTCGTTGTCTGAGGATGCAAAAGTTGCTACTTCTGATAAATGCTTAATCAAGGGTAAATGGGATTTTGCTCACCAGACTTCATTTATGATGAAGGAGCCCATGAAAATTTCGTGCAAAGATTTTCTGAAAAATCGTTGTACCTATAACAATCCTGATAGCACTTCGAATCCCCTCTATGCTGAGGGCGCGGGCGTACGCGATGTCGACTTTGGACCAGATGCCGATAAAGAAATGTGTCGAGCCAATTATTTCGTTTCTGTTCCCACAGCGACTGAAAAGTCCCAACTTAAAATTTCACAGCCTAATATTACTGCTAGTCGAGTCAAATTAAGTGGGTCCTCCATTCCAAAGGGCGCAAATATTGAGGTCAATGGTCGTTTTTTACCAGGAGTTGTAGTTTCAGACGATGGCAAAAGCATTGAGTGGCCTGGCAATATAAGAGAATTACTAAAGGATTCTAGCGGACCATTGAAAATAGCCATTGTGAGTGGAACAGGCTACAGATCGCAAACGATTAGTGTGAAAGGACCATAACTTGACCGCAAAAAATTTATTACTCTTAGGCCTGACATTTCTTTTTTGCTCCAGCTATGGCAGTTACGCTTCGGCCGAAAAAAAATCAATAGCTCGATCGCCGCAACAAGCTGTTATGAAAGTCGGATGCAAATACTATGTTAATAATGAGGGTGAGGGAATCTCAGAGATCCCATTTAGCTATACAGTGAAAAGTGGGTATGCTGGAAATAAAATGTTTTACGATAAGGGCGGATTGAAGCTATTTGCGACTTTGACTTTAAAGAACGAAATGTATCTAGTTCATATTTCAGCAGAATTTGGCAGTAAAAACATCTCATCTGTGGGCACTATAGCCGTGGCCAGATTGTCTTATTTCGAAAAAAAAGATCCCGAAGTTCAGCGTCTTCGTATCAACTGCGGCCTTCAGCCTTAAATCAAATCTAGGCGTCAAAACTGCATTTATTAAACGCCGATCCTCTAGTTAAAACTCACATCTGTAATCAATATTTTTTACTTTTGTTCTGAGGATGGCATTATCGAGCCATGAAAACTCAACATCTTGTTGATTGCCATTTATTAAATCAGCAGCATTTACTCTCAGCTTAAGAGCCTCATAAATTTTCATATATTTTTCAACACAAGCTCTGTTCTCGACAGGCTCTGCAAAATAACAAGCACCGCGAAGTGCCGTCACTTGTATATTGATAGAAGTTGCCGTGTAGCCCAGGTCACGTGCTGATAATTTCTTATCTTTAAATTGCAAAATGGATTGCACCAAGCTATCAGCCGATGTTCGATAAGCAAACTTACAATCTGTAATGAAGTTTGCTTTTGCCAGAGGCGCGCTGAGTAGTGCGATGCAAATAAAAATAAATTGACGTTTCATATAAATCTCCAGTTAGAAATTATTTAACTAAATGTTAGCTTGAGGTTTTGTAATTTGTCTAGGGTATTAATCAGTTTGGTGGCAGCCGCAGCGGTATTGTGTTTTTCAGTTTCTGAGTCGGTTATGGGTTTGCGAGTATCACGCCCCCTAGCTCGGACTTTTCCAAATAATGCCAAAAAAAAAGAGCAAGAACCCACTCAATTGACCTTTTATCATTTTAAAAACTAGAATGAGAGGGGGTCCTGAGGGAGAGCCCAGTTATTTTTCAGCGGGAGGTTCAATTTGAAAAGAGCCACCAAGGAGCTCCCAGCCTGGCGCTTCTCCGGCTTGCTGAGGCTTTCTATAGATGCGACTTTGATTTGGATCATCAGGCATGGGAACCAAAGATGCAGTTGAGCCTTTGGCTACGAAGCTTATGGTCACAAGTATCGAGATCCCAGCCTTCTTGGACTCAAGACGATAGGTTTCTCTCAGTTGAGCGCCAGCTGGTATCACAGTCACTTCACTAGTGATTTTATTTCCACTTAATAAAAGCGTGGGTGCTTGGTTACCAAAGAGATGTGCGGCTTCATTGCCTTGGCCGATTCGCATCTCAAGACGAGTTTGTCCGGCGGTCCTTGAAGTCAAAATATTCTCGATTGCCAACTCGAGAGTTCTTTGTGGGTAGCTTTCGCCTGTCGACTTTTGAAGCACCGGAATTTGGCCAACAAATCGAAGTCGTTCCATGCCGGATTTGTCAAAATGTTCAAGTTTATAAAGAGAAACTCGAGAATCCAATAGGTCGAGAGATTCTTCGATCGAAGTGCGATTGAATAGAGCCCTGCAGCTTTGGCCATAGGAGATCGAGAAGTGGCTAGTAATTATCAATATTGCTATAGAATTTCTGATAAATTTGATCATGTCATTTAAATATGCAAGGTATGCCATATTTCAAATAAAAGGCGGGACCTGTTTAAATGAAACTGGAGTGTCTACTGTTTTGACGGCAACAAAATTTGCTCCTTTCGCAAGAGCTTAACAGCCATATAAGAGGCCCTATCCTTTTTTTGTTGGTCTAGTTATGTAAGGCAATCTGGAGGCAGTTTAGGGGCAGCAGCAACCGATCTCGGTTTTTCAGTTTCGGTCCCGGTTATGGGTGGGTCAGTTTTTTTCACAGGACGTGAGTTCTGGAGTGCCATTTCTTACCGAGAAACAAACAGGAGAATTCATGGGAAAGTTAACGCTCAGAAATGCTTGAGGATAATACGAGTAGTGTGAAAATTGTGAAAAACAAAGAAGGCTTTGCTTTTTTTTTGATTCATTTTTCATTAGAAGAAGTCTATGAAAGGGCCATAAGAGCAATCAAGCTCTCGAATGGAGATTGAAATGAAAAATGCATTAGTGGTTGGCCTATTATTTTTGGCGCAACAAAGTTTTGCCGGCCCAGTTAACTATTACAATCAAGTTGAAATGCCTACAACTAGTCAGCAAGTTCATTTAGTTGATGCTGAGTATGTATTGCTTCCGACCCGAACCGCAACACGTGCTATTCCAGGTTGCAATCCAAATTCGGAAGCTGGTCCAGTTTGTGATGAGACCGTGGTTCTTGAAAGCGAAGCTGTTGTGAGAGCTAATATTGGATATCGTGACTCAATGTTTTCAAGCGAAGGCAATCAATTGAGCTATACGTCTGTGATTTTCAAGCTTGCAGATTTTTCAGCTCAAGAAGTAGCCGCGCTAAAGTCTGTTTATCCATCTTGGAAGCATCCATTATCAAGCCTTCAACGTGATTTCGCTAAGAGCCAGTTGGTATTAAGTATTTCGGTTCGTTTGAACAATTCGTGGGTTAAAAGGGTGGCGAGATGAATTTATAGAGCTTACAGCAGGTTGAGTCGAATGCTTTAAGATAAGCTAATTCA
>JAYVXS010000303.1:0-29772 GCA_043784965.1 Bdellovibrionales bacterium | reverse complement strand
TCAAGTTAAATCGAACGACACTAGTTGAGAAAATTAAAAAGAAGGGCCTAAGACCTCCACCCGAAGCTTCGGCTTAACCCGGATATTTCATCAGTTTCGTCGTGAAATCGCTGATTCACAGACTGGCCTGGCGCTTGAGAGACCTTTGAGTGAGGCAACCTCAAAGCAGGTTGTTGCAATGAAAAGGTCTCGAAAACGCCAGGAGCGAAGCGCCCAGACTAGCGAAGCGGCGATTGCAACAGAAATCTGATGAAATATCCGGGCTAGGTAGTTCAGTAAACTTCAAATCCTAATTGCCGGACTTAGCCCGGCCTGTGATAAGCTACTCAAATGAGTAAACGAAATATCATCATTCTTTCTCTTTTGATGCTCATCTTAGTAGTTGAGGTACTCATATTAGCTCCGGATGAAATTGGAGTTCGAGAAGCTAAGGAGGAGATTCAAGAAAAAGTTAAAATCTCAAAGGAAATGGGTAGCGGTGCGCAGGTCATGGGCGACTTTCATCTTGTACTTAGCAAGGGCGAGAAGGGTGAGGGAGAGGTTTGGGGAATAAAAGCGACGCGTCTCGATTCAGTCGCGCCCTGGATTATCGACCAAGTTCGAGTTAAATTTTTTGCTGCGAGCGGTGCGACTTATTTAGTAACTGGAGATCAGGGTACGGTAGGCGGTGGAAAGACAAACGCCAATGATGTACAGGTTAAAGGGCATGTTGTGACACATTCCTCAAATGGATATGTATTTAAGACTGAGCAGGCGAACTATAGCTCAGCCCAACGCAAATTACATTCACCAGGGATGGTGAATGTAATCGGCCCGCCCGATGAAAATGGCCATTCACTTACAGTGAACGGTGAAAATATGGAGGCCGATCTTGGCAGTAATGACATTGAGGTAAAGCGTAATGTTCAGGCTAAAAAGAATGTGAGAAATAATAAAACAGCAAATATTACCTCTCAGCGCGCCATATTCAGCGGCAAAACGAATGCGGTGAAATTTCTTGGAAATGTTGTTATTGATGTCGAAACTCTTCGCATTACCGGTCCTGTGGCAAACTTCAATTATAAGCCTGGAACGGACTTGATTGATACAATGGTAGTTAGTGGCGGGAGTCGCGTTACTGACCATGACAAACTTGCTACTTCTGATAAGGTGACCGTTCATTTTGACGACGACCGCTATGTATTCTCTGGCTCACCCCGTGTCGTACAAAATGGTGATGAGCTGGTTGGCGATGAAATCAGTTTTTTAAATGGAGGAAAGCAGGTGAAAGTTTCAAACGCTCGGGCTAAACTAGATTCTGATGATCTCGAAAAGACGCGAAAGAAATAATATGTCGGCAATGCTAAACATTCAAAACATCTCAAAAACCTATAAGAGTCGCGCCGTCGTCGATGATGTTTCTTTTTCTATTGAATCTGGTCAAGTGGTCGGCCTTCTTGGCCCAAACGGAGCTGGCAAAACAACAAGTTTTTATATGGTCGTAGGTCTGGTAAATCCTGACGATGGCGATATTCTACTAAATGAAAAGTCAATTGTACATCTGCCAATGTTTCAAAGGGCCCGCAATGGACTTAGTTATCTTCCGCAAGAGGCTAGCGTTTTTAGACGACTCACAGTAAAAGAAAACATCATTGTTGCCTTAGAGGCCCATGGGGCATCAGGTACAGCTAAACAAGAAAAGCTCGAGCGTCTGCTTGAGGATTTCACTGTGACACATATTCGCGACAGCTATGGGTATGCCTTATCAGGGGGAGAGCGCAGACGGGTTGAGATTGCTCGTAGTCTGGCTGGAGATCCTAAATTTATCTTACTTGATGAGCCATTTGCAGGCATTGATCCTATTGCGGTCAACGACATTCAAGAAATAATAAAAAAACTTAAGTCTAGGGGAATAGGCGTATTGATTACTGATCATAATGTAAGAGAAACCTTGGGGATTTGTGATTTTGCCTACATAATGAAAGATGGGAAGATACAAGTGGCGGGCCTTTCAAATGAAGTTGCGAATAATCAATTGGCGCGTAAATTTTATCTTGGTGAAAATTTTAAACTCTAAGCGGATTTAATTTTATATTAGCTTTTAGTTGGTTTTTTTTGGAGGATTCATGGCCGTTGGAATGAAGCAAATGCTCAAGCAAACACAGACGCTGACGATGACGCCTCAGCTGCAGCAGGCTATTAAGCTGCTTCAGCTTTCGCAACTTGAGCTTCAGCAGGCGGTGCGCAAAGAGATCGAAGAAAATCCGATTCTTGAGGAGAGTCCTGAGGCCCCTGGCGAGGAGAGCGCCCAAACCGAAGCACAGGCCACAACAGAAAATGAAATTGCTCGCGATCAAGATCCACAAAAGCAAGATGAATTTGACTGGGAGTCCTACGCTGACAGTCAATATAAGCCGCCGCAAGGAACGGGTTCGGGCAATGAAGAAATAATGAATTACGAGAACGTAATTACCACGACGCAAACCTTGTATGATTATTTAATGTGGCAAATGAGTTTGTTTGGATTCAACGACGAAGAACAGGTCGTTGCCGGGATTTTGATTAGTTATATCGATGACGACGGTTACATCAAGGTTTCATTCGAGCAAATTGCGGCTGAAGAAAATGTATCGGTTGAAGACCTTGAGGGGATCATTCCGTTCATTCACGAATTTGATCCGCCAGGAATTGGCGCACGTGATCTGAGGGAGTGCTTACTAGTTCAAGCAAAAATTTTACAAGAAGACACTCATGAGCTTGTAGACCTCATAAATAATCACCTCAAGGATCTTGAAAAGAAAAATTATGCTGGCATTGCAAAGGCAATGAATAAGGATGTCGAGATTGTTATCGATATGTGTAAAATTATATTTAATATGGATCCCAAGCCGGGCCGAGCTTTCGTTCCACCAGAGACTCAATATGTAACACCAGATGTATACGTTTATAAAGTTGGCGATGAGTATATGGTTTCGTTAAATGAAGATGGTTTGCCAAGGCTTCGCATATCGAATTTCTACAAAAATGTTTTGAAGGCTGGGGGAGCAAGTAAAGATACGAACTCCTATATTCAAGAGAAACTAAAAAGTGCAGTTTGGTTAATCAAATCGATTCATCAACGGCAGCGCACTATTTACAAAGTGACTGAAAGCATCGTGAAGCATCAAACTGATTTTTTCGAAAAGGGCCCTGGTCATATAAAGCCGATGATCCTAAGGGATATTGCAAATGATATCGGCATGCACGAGTCGACCGTGAGTCGAGTCACCACCGCCAAGTATGTGCATACACCACGCGGCATCTTTGAGCTTAAATATTTTTTCAACTCTGGTATTAGTACAGATGACGGTGACTCATTGGCCTCTGAATCGGTGAAGCTCAAAATTAAAGAATTAGTTTCTCAAGAGGATACTAAATCGCCCTTGTCGGACCAGCGAATAGTTGATTTGCTTAAGAAAGAGGGAATACAAATTGCTCGCCGAACTGTGGCAAAATATCGTGATATATTAAAGATTCTACCCTCATCGAAGAGAAAGAAGTATTTTTAGCCAAATTCAAGTCAGACGATCTTGGCTGCGGAGTTTTTCTACATATTTAGGCCGAGATTCGAACGGCCGTGAACAACTTAATTTTGCGGCATGAGTTAGCTTTTGAACATATTCAGTGATATGAATACCAGATGAGATTTAACCTGTTCAAAGTCTGCGTAACTCATCAGTTCCAGGCCGTCGAATTCAAGATAGTGAGACTTTTGTGATTCTTCCTATAGTCGCTCTTTTTATTTTCATAGTCGTTGGGTTCTCACTATCGAAGCTCATCTCGAGTCTGCGTGAGCGCGCCATTCTATCTGGCGCCCAAAGTGAAGCTGAAAGATTATTGGTTGAGGCGAAAGACCGTGAGCAAGAGGTGATGGACCAAGCGAAGGAAAAATCACAAGATGTTGAAGAGCATATTCGCAATCAAAATCAGCGAGAGCTCGAGCGGCTTGAAAAACTAGTTGACGAAATCGAGATGAGATATCGTGGCAAGCGAAGTGAAAGCGACCGCCTTTTTAATCAAGATCAAAAAGAACTCCAAAAGCAATTAAATTTGATTTCTGACCGTGCAAAAGCAGTCAGTATTCGTCAGCAAAGCTATGATCGAAAAAAAGTAGAGTTGGCCAAAGCTAAATCCGATTTAGTAGAGGCGCTCACAAAATCTTCAGGCCAGGATATTGAGCTAATTAAAAGGCAAATTCTCGAGGACCTTGAAAATCAGATTCAAATTGACGCCAAGAAAAAAGCGAATCAAATCGAGGACGATACCAAGCTGCATGCAGAGAGTATAGCGAAGGAGATTCTCGCAAATGCGCTCAATCGCTTTTCAAGGGAAGCCTGTATTGAGCGCGGTATAGGCATGCTGGAAATTGTTGATCAAGCAATGAGCCAGCGAATATTTGGTAAAGATGGCGCAAATATAAAAAAACTTGAAGAGCTTTGTGGAGTTGATATTGAGCTCAACGATAATAATTATCTTCAGGCGACTGGATTTGATCCGGTACGAAGAGAGTTGAGTGCACGTTGTCTCGATAAAATGGTCGAAGAACGAAATTTAAGTCCTCAGATTGTCGGACGTATATATGAGTACTGTAAGCGAGAATTGTTTAAAAAGATTGAGCTTGACGGAAAAAGAGCGACTCAAGATATGAATCAAAGTGATCTGCATCCTGAAATAAAAAATATGATTGGATGCCTGCGCTATCGCTATTCATTTGCGCAAAATCAATATTTTCATGTGGGCGAAGTCGGCTGGCTCTGCGGCCTTCTCGCTTCCGAATTGGGCGGGGTAAAAATAGGTGACGCCAAGCGTTCAGGGCTTCTTCATGACATTGGTAAGGCCATGGATCATAGCATTGATGGTGGCCATGCGGTTATTGGCGCTGATTTTATAAAAAAACTTGGTGAAAAGGAGCATATTGTCCATGCGGTTCGCGCCCATCATTATGAAGAGCAGCCTTCGACTGACCTCGCATTTTTGGTAATTGCGGCAGATGCCATTTCTGGAGCCCGTCCCGGAGCGCGTCGTTCAACGGTAAACAACTACAATCAAAAAATTGAAGTTTTATCAACTATTGCTGACAATTTTAAGGGAGTATTGAGAACCCTTGTTTTTAATGCGGGAAGAGAAGTGCGAGTTATTGTTGATAGTCAAAAAATGAGCGATTTGCAGACTCTTGGTTTATGCAAAGAAATTGCTAAAAAAATTGAAAATGAGTGCTCCTATCCAGGTCAAATAAAGGTCGTTGTAGTGCGCGAAACCCACGCTGAGGCCATTGCAAAATAAGGCTAGCCAATATTTTCAATACGGATAATTCCGGCTTCAACAACAGAAGTCTTCAATTTAAGGCACTTTTTTGTCGATAAATTGATCTAAAAAGGCACAAAGTTTTGGTTTAAAATAAGCTTATTAAGTTCAAAAAAAAACTAATCTTTAGTCTAGTTTCTGCCGAAAGTAAGCAGAGGCAAGCGTGAGTTTTGATCTGTGCTTGCTTAAACTGAGACAAGCATATGAATTCAAAGGTAAAAATGTTCTATAGTTGGTCAAAAATGATAAAACTTCAATATTCAATGCGAGACCAAAAACTGATTCCAAGCCGTAGCGGCAAAATTGCCCAAAATCAAATTTATTTCATTTCCGTGACCAAACGTAAACCAGAAAAGAGGAAAGTTTTATGAAAGTTGAGTTTACATTTTTGCATGTCGATTCAAGTGATGCCCTAAAAACTCGGGCAATGGAAAAGCTTCAAAAAATCGACACATTTGAGCACAAGCCTATGGATATCCACATAATAATATCGCAATTTCGACAAGACTGCCTGGTTGAAATAAATGTACTTGAGGGGCGAAGAAAGTTTCAGTCAACGGGTGTTTCAAACGATTTTTATAAGTCTGTGGATAAAGCCGTTGAAAAGCTTAAAAAGCAGCTAAGTAAGGGAAAGCGTCGCATGAAACAACATAAACATCATGATCATATTCACAATCTCTATGAGTTAAATGGCGGCAAGAAGCGTGAACTTGAGCAAGAGTTTGAAGAAGAATTTAACGAAATGATCTATAAGAAAGCTGCTTAAAAAATCACTCGCATTAGATATTTTTTAAAGAGCTTGTCACCACAAGCTCTTTTTTGTCCTGAGCGCGTACTGACCTCATCTAGTGCTTTAGGCAGTTTCAAATGAATTGACCTCCTGCCGATCAATTGATACCCATTTCTATCAGTCATTGGTAATTCGCTTTCGGCTTGCAGCCGATCGGTGACTTGATTTAACAGATTTTTAGGTGGAGAAAAAATGAAAAACTTCTTATTTACTAGTGAATCAGTTTCTGAAGGTCATCCAGATAAAATGGCTGATCAAATTTCTGACTCAGTTTTGGATGCCATTTTAAGTGAAGATCCTAAGGCCCGTGTTGCCTGCGAGACACTGGTTACAACGGGCGTCGCTATTATTGCCGGTGAAATTTCAACTCAGGCCAGAATTGATGTTCCCAGTGTAGTGAGAAAAGCCATTAAAGATATTGGTTACGACGCGAGTGACAAAGGTTTCGACTACAAAACTTGTTCAGTCATGGTGACACTTGATCAACAGAGTCCTGATATTGCTATGGGCGTAAATACTGGGGTAGGAAAAGAGCAGGGTGCAGGTGACCAAGGTATTATGTTTGGCTATGCAGTTAATGAAACTCCTGAGATGATGCCTCTGACGATCTCATTGTCCCACAAACTGATGTTTGAAATGGCCAGACTTCGCAAAACTGGTAAATACAATTTCTTCAGACCGGATGCTAAATCTCAAGTCACTTGCGAATATGTTGATGGCAAAGTGAAGAGAGTCGACGCGGTGGTGATTTCAACTCAGCACTCAGAAGATGTAACTCAAGAAGGCCTCAAAGAAGCGATTATGGAGGAGGTCATTAAAAAGATGATTCCTGCAAATTGGCTAGATAACAAAACCAAATATTTTATTAATCCAACAGGTCGATTTGTTATTGGTGGACCGCAAGGTGACTGTGGGCTTACCGGGCGTAAAATTATCGTTGATACATATGGCGGCCATGGCGCCCACGGCGGCGGGGCATTCTCAGGCAAGGACCCTTCAAAGGTGGATCGATCTGCAGCCTATGCTGCTCGCCATATAGCTAAAAATATCGTCGCAGCAGAACTGGCTGATAAATGCCTTGTTCAGGTTTCATATGCAATTGGCATAGCTGAGCCCGTAAGTGTGATGGTGAATGATTATGGTACTGGTAAAGTTTCAAGCGAAGTATTAGCTGAGGCCGTTAAAAAGATTTGGAGTCTAAAGCCAGCTGCGATCATTCAAGATTTTGACTTGCTCAAGCCTAAGTACAAAGCAACTGCAGCGTATGGTCACTTCGGCAGAAATGAAGCTGGATTTACCTGGGAGAAGACTGATAGGATCGGTCAATTAAAAGAAGCCGTTAAAACGCTTAGCCGACAATAGGTTAAATGGATCCAAAGTTTATTCGAAATTTTTCAATCATCGCTCACATTGATCATGGCAAGTCGACACTTGCCGATTGTCTTATGTCGGCCGCCGGCACCGTTTCAGACCGCGAGAAAAAAGCTCAATTTTTAGATAATATGGAACTCGAACGCGAGCGCGGCATTACCATTAAAGCGCAAACGGTGCGTCTCAATTACAAGGCGAAGGATGGAAATTTTTACGAACTCAATCTCATAGATACGCCGGGACATGTTGATTTTTCGTATGAAGTATCAAGATCTTTGGCGGCCTGTGAGGGAGCCATCCTTGTAGTTGATGCGGCCCAAGGCGTTGAGGCACAAACTCTTGCAAACGTTTATCTAGCCATTGAAAATAATCTCGAAATCATCCCGGTCTTAAATAAAATAGATTTGCCGTCGGCTGATCCCGAAGGCGTTAAGCGCCAGATCGAAGAGACTATTGGTCTTGATTGTAGTGACGCCATCATGGCGAGTGCCAAAGAGATGATCGGCATTGTTGATATTTTAGAGGCAGTTATTAAAAGAGTTCCTCCGCCAAAGGCGAATCGTAATTTGCCCTTACGAGCGCTTATTTTCGACTCTTGGTTTGATGCCTATCAAGGTGTTGTAACACTTTGCCGTCTAATGGATGGAACGGTTAAAAAGGGCGATCGCATAAAATTTATGGCAGGAGGACAAGATCATGAGGTTTTAAAGCTCGGCGTTTTTTCGCCGTTTGCAACTGAGCTTGATACTCTTGAGTCTGGTGAAGTGGGTTATTTTATTTGTGGAATCAAAGATATTCGTGAAGTCAAAGTTGGCGATACGGTCACAACCAAAAAATTGCCAGCAACCGTACCCCTTGCCGGCTTTAAAAAAATTAAACCAATGGTTTTTTCTGGTATTTTTCCGATCGTTTCGACTGACTATGAAAATCTGAAAGACTCTCTCGACAAGCTTTGTTTGAATGACTCTTCGCTTTCGTTTGAGCCCGAGAAATCTGCGGCTTTAGGTTTTGGCTATCGCTGTGGATTCTTGGGTCTCCTTCACATGGAAATCGTGCAAGAGCGACTCGAACGTGAATTTAATTTGAATTTGATTACCACGGCTCCTACGGTTGTCTATAAAGTTCACCGCACTGACGGCAGGGTCATTGACCTTGAGAATCCGGCATTTTTGCCTGATGAAACTCAGATTGAAAAGATTGAAGAGCCTTATGTGAAAGTGACAATTCACACTCCAAGTGATTATATCGGTGGGATATTGAAGCTCTGTGAAGATAAGCGTGGCACCCAGATAAAAATGGATTATGTGACTGATAAAAAGGTCATGATCGAATATAAGCTGCCACTCAATGAAATGGTAATGGATTTCTATGATCGGTTGAAATCAATCAGTAAAGGATATGCATCCCTGGAATATGAACTTATGGGATTTGAAGAGGGCGATTTAGCTAAGCTCGACATTCTCATAAATGGTGAGCCGATCGACGCGCTTTCATTAATTGTACATCGTTCGAAAGCAATTAATCGCGGGAAGTTACTTTGCGAAAAAATGAAGGAGTTGATTCCTCGCCAACAATATCAGGTGGCAATACAAGCTGCGATCGGCGCGAAAATTGTCGCCAGAGAAACTATCGGGGCCTTACGCAAAGACGTGACAGCCAAGTGTTATGGTGGTGATATTAGTCGAAAGAGAAAGTTGCTAGAGCGTCAAAAAGAAGGCAAGAAGCGTATGAAGCAAATTGGTAGTGTCGATGTGCCTCAAGAGGCCTTTTTGGCAATTCTCAAGGTTGAAGACTAGGTTTTTTTAGATAAGATGGAGTTTGAAAAATGGGAAGTAAAAAATTTTGGACCGAAGGCTATGGCTCGTTTGCGATCGCAATTTTAATTGCTTTGTCAATTCGATGGGCGCTGATGGAGGCCTATGTAATTCCGAGCGCGAGCATGCTCCCGTCGCTTTTGATTCACGATCATATTTTTGTTAATAAATTGATTTTTGGAATTAGAGTTCCGTTTAGTGAGGAGTGGCTGGTTAGATTTCGCCTACCTAAAAGAGGCGAAGTAATTGTTTTCAAATATCCGCTCGACAAGAGCACATTTTTTATCAAACGAGTTATCGGAGTGCCTGGAGATCATGTTACGTACGAGAGTGGTAAGTTGATGATCAATGACCAAGTTGTTGCCAATGAAGTGGCAACCACGCAAGAGGATTTTGATGAACTGCGACCAAATGACTTTCAGGGTGGAGATAGAACTGATAACTATATTCATCTAAGAGAAAAGCTCACGCCCGAGCTTACGCATCCAGTTATGATTAGGAAGGGTGACAATCCTTATCCACTCAATGGCTCATGGACCGTTCCGGATGGTAAACTATTCGTCATGGGCGATAATCGTGACAACTCTGCAGACAGCCGAAAATGGGGTTGGGTTCCCGAAGAAAATATTCTTGGTCGAGCAATGTTTGTTTGGCTCAGTTGCGAAGATACCTTGCCCTACCTAAGTTTCTTATGCAACCCACTTGAACTTAGATGGGGAAGATTCTTTCATCAGGTAAAGTAGAATAGGTTAGAGGTTCTAATCGAGCGATGAATGGTGAAGTGATTGCACAAAAGTCCATAAAGATAGGGGATCTCCGGGCGACTTGGTCCTCAGCCCTAAAGTCCTTTTTACTTCCTATCCTTTTAATTCTTGGTTTTCGTTGGGCGATATTCGAGCCCTATGTCATTCCAAGTGGCAGCATGATTCCCAATCTTTTGATTCATGACTATATTCTCGTGAACAAATTTGCATATGGATTTCGACTGCCATTTACCTATAAATATCTTTTCAATTGGGACTCGCCCAAACGGGGCGAAATTGTTGTTTTTAGAAATGTCGGAATCGAAGATTATTTTTTGGTGAAACGAGTAATTGGGTTGCCTGGAGATACAATTACCTACAGTTCCAACGGTGAACTCGCGATCAACAATCAAATTGTTGAAACCGAAGAGCCAAGTCCTGAGGAAATGGAGATGTTCCTGCGCAAAATCCCGATGCTTTCGCAGCCGGTTTACGCCGAGAATTACAGTTTTAAGATTGAGAATTTTTTAGATCTTCAGGCGACAAAGAGTAAGAGTGCAAGGCACTTTATTCTTAACTCAAAGGGGGCGTTTACGCGACTGGAGCAGCAAACAATCCAGGTCCCTGATGGTCACTATTTCATGATGGGGGATAATCGCGACCACTCATCTGACAGTCGAGTCTGGGGGCTTCTACCCTTTAAAAATGTCCTGGGACGTGCTAGCTTAATCTGGTTTTCATGCGATGATGACAATTCGAGCGCTCAAGATTTTTGTGATCCTCGTGCATTGCGTTTCATGAGAATTTTAACTAGAGTTAATTAGACCTCTTGTTTAAGTAGTCGCGAGGTAAAACGATTGAATCCGCTCTAGATCAAGGATTGAAGGCAAAAATGAGACGAAGAATACATGGATTGTATTTTGAGTCTAATTTTTACCTGAAGACGCAGAGTTAGAGCAGATTACAAGTCTTTAGCCGCGTTTAGTTTAACAAGAGGTCTATTGATTTCAGTGAATAGTCTTCGGAGGTTGCGCTAAGTTGTCATCTAATGTTCCGAATCGAATTATTTTTCGAGAATATTTTGAAAGTCTCCTCGTGGCGATTATCATTGCTTTGGTCCTCAGGTTTTTCGTGATTTCAGCGTATAAAATTCCGACCGGCTCAATGACACCCACGCTAAAGGTTGGCGACTTTGTATTCGCATACAAACTAAACTATGGGGTGACAATTCCATTTTCGGGAGGCGAGCGCATTGCGGGTAGGATGCCACTTCGTGGAGATGTGGTCGTTTTTAGATTTCCAGGGCATGAAAATACTAGTTATGTTAAACGCGTCGTTGGTTTGCCTGGAGATCACATTCAAATAAAGAACAAAAAATTATTTGTTAACGGAATACAGGCTCAATATGTCCCTGCGAGTCCGGACATCATAGGCGATTTACCAAGTAAAGAGTATTACTCAGTTTACAATGAGGAGTCTTATGGCAGCACACATTTTATTATTTACAATCAGACGCAAAAAAGTTCAGAGAGTGCTGATTTTGGACCTGTGATCGTGCCTCCAAAAAATGTATTTGTATTGGGTGATAATAGAGACTCGAGTGATGACTCTAGGTATTGGGGATCAGTGCCGGTAAAGAATATAGAGGGACAGGTCGTATTGGTTTGGCTATCACTGGATTGGCTCAATAGATGGGGAACAGATCAAATGCCGCAGGTTAGATGGGATCGAGTCTTTCAGGCTGTTCGATAAGCCTCCTCACAGTAAGTCGTAACTAGCGGCCTCTGATCCGCCTTTGAGCTATGTCTTCAGGTAAAGAAATAAAATAAATTTTTGCAACTTGACCCAGCACGGGGCAAAGAATAACATTTTACCCGATGGCAAGTTTTGGGCGCTCGCTCATTGATACAAATAGTCTCTCAATCAAACAACTTGATTTCCTGTTTTCTCTCGCTAATCAATTCCAAGAAAATTTTAAAAATTTTGGATATTTTCTAAAGCCGAAAGATAAAAAAATCGTCTGCTGTGTTTTTTTTGAGCCAAGCACTCGTACCCGAATGAGTTTTCAGATTTCGGCTGAGCGTCTTGGAATGGCCGTTATTGTTATGGAAAGTGTCAGTTCTAGTTTGGCAAAGGGCGAGTCGCTTGCGGATACAATTCTCAATCTTGGAGCGATGAATCCTGATGTCTTGGTGGTGCGTTATGGTCACTCGCCGGAGTTGGATCAGATTTTGCCCCAACTGAGCGTTCCGGTTATTAATGCCGGCAGCGGAATTAAGGCTCATCCGACACAAGGACTTTTAGATGCATATACAATCCTCAAAGAGAGGGGCCAGATAGCAGGAGAGAGAATATTGATTATTGGAGATATCGTTCATTCACGAGTGGCCCGCTCCAATTTCGATGTATTGACAAGGCTCGGAGCGGAGGTCGCATTCTGTGGACCAGATAATTTTTTGGCTGCAAAAAATGAGTTTGCTGGAGCCAACAATTTCACCCAGCTGAAGGAAGCTTTAGAATGGTGTACGGTCTGTATGGGTTTACGAATTCAACTTGAGCGCCATGATGCTGCTGATCTCAATTCTCTCTCGGTTGACGAGTATCACAGTCAGTTTGGATTAAATGAAAGAAGTCTCAAGTTTTTAAGGCCTGATGCCTTGATTCTACATCCTGGCCCGATCAATGTTGGAGTTGAATTTGCCAGCGAAGTATTGTCCGATCCGCGCGCTCGTGTTTTAACACAAGTCGCAAATGGAGTTTTAATTCGCGCTGCTGTGCTTGCTACTCTGACTGGCCTAACTTAGAATAGGAGCCTATGGCAATTGGATGTTTGGTTCTTGAAACCGGAGAGATCTTTAAGGGAGAGTGGCGTGGCGGTGAATCCCATGCCGGCGAAGTTGTTTTCAATACCTCTCATTCAGGTTACGAAGAAATGGCGACTGATCCCTCATATTTTAGTCAAATTATGGTTTGCACCGCGCCTATGCAGGGTAACTACGGCTCAAGCAAAGAGGTATGGGAGTCCCGAGATCTCTGGTTTCAGGGCTTTGTCTGCCAAGAAATTCAAAATTCAGAGCGTGATTCCTCTTGGCTGAGGACGCTGATCGATAGTAAAATTGCAGTTTTGACTGATCTAGATACACGAAAAATAGTTTTGCGGTTACGTGAATCTGGGACGCCCTGGGGCGCCCTTTTAATCTATACCTCTGATGAAGCCGTCAGAAAATCTGCGCAAATACTTATTCAGCAAAAAAAAACTGAGGAAATGGATTGGGCATTTCGGGTTTCGCGACCAAGCCTGCAAATATTTAAAGGCTTAAAGTCGCAAGGGCCAAGAGTTGCCATAATAGATTATGGTTGCAAAGAAAACACCATTCAAGAGCTCGTACAGTCATGTTCGGAGATTGGAGTTTTTAACTCAAGAGCCACGGCACGAGAAATACAGAATTGGAGTCCGCAAGGTATTCTACTTTCAAATGGTCCCGGCGATCCCGCCGATGTTAAGGTGACGATCGAAACCGTACGGGAGTTGCTCGGCTGGAAGCCCATATTCGGAATCTGCATGGGTAATCAAATTCTTTCTTTGGCCTTAGGGGCGAAGACTTATAAGCTAAAGTTCGGCCATCGTGGAAGCAATCACCCGGTGCGGGATTTATTGACGAACAGTGTCTATGTCACTTCACAAAATCACGGTTATGCAGTTGATGAAAAATCCTTACCGTCATCGGTGAGAATATCACAAATTAATTTAAATGATCAAAGTTTAGAGGGGATCGAATGCGTTTCAAAAAAATGTTTCAGTGTTCAATACCATCCAGAAAGTCATCCTGGTCCGCACGAGGCTAGAAGACTATTTGATTATTTTCTGGAGCAATTAAAATGAGCGAAACTCGCGAAGATTCAAATATCAATAGTCCAGCTAAAATTGAAACGTCCTTTCTGCAAAATGCAAATGATCAACTGTCGACGGCCAACTCACATTATGAGTTGATTGATCGATTGATCGTATTTTATACCTCCGGTGATTTTGTCAAAGAGGTCACCGACGCCAAAAGAGAATTCTTCGATGAGGCGGGTGTAATGGATGAAGAAAACATATTTTTCGAAATGCGAGTTACCCAATTTTTAGAATGGTATCTTTTTTCTAGGCCCCTATTTTCAACACTATTGTCGCCCGCACGGTCGGCTCTTACGGAGCAAAAATTTGTTAAAGGTGAAGATGAAATTGTTCGCTTTAAAAACTTGGCAAACTTAAAGCATAGTCTTTTTGAGTTTCAAAAAATCCGCGGAGAAGATGTTTTCATTAGAGATCTTTTTACTGGAGAAAAAATCCTAATTCAAAAGTCACCTATTCAGATAGGTTTTAGTCGTGAAGAAATATTTGATGTCCGTCTCTATCTTGATGGAGATCAGTATCAGTTCACCCGAGCCTTTGCCTTTCATCCGGTCGATGCTACTAATTATATTTTAGATGAAATTAAGAAGGTGCAGCGGGCTGATTTCGTTCTGCAAGATATTTTGATGTTGAGGCTTTTAAAAATGCGCTATAAATATGAACAGTACCGTCACTTGAAGCTTGAAGATGTTTATACAAATGAGCGTAAGGTGAGATTTTAATGCCAAGGATGAAAAATTTAAAGCGAGTTTTGATCATTGGCAGCGGTCCGATTGTAATTGGCCAGGCTTGTGAGTTTGACTACTCTGGTACGCAAGCTTGTAAGGCCTTGATGCAAGAAGGGCTTGAGGTCATATTGGTGAACTCGAATCCTGCCACGATTATGACTGATCCGGATTTGGCGACTCGCGTGTATATTGAGCCATTAACAACTTCTTATTTAGAGAAAATTCTTGAAATTGAAAGGCCAGATGCGGTGATTCCGACTCTTGGTGGTCAAACCGCATTGAATCTGGCACTCGCACTTTATGATAAAGGCATATTGAAGCGCTTGGGAGTGGAACTGCTCGGGTCTTCTCCAGAGGTGATTAAGGCCGCCGAGGATCGCGAACTTTTTAGAGATATTCTTCACAAGATTGGGGCCGCATCCACCAAGAGTGAAATGGTGCGAAGCTTTGATCAGGGTTTAAAGCTTGGCGAAAAATTTGGTTATCCGATGATTTTGCGTCCCAACTATACCCTCGGTGGCGGTGGCGGTGGCATAGCCTATTCCGAAGAAGACTATCAAGTGATGCTTGCTAGAGCCTTGAAAGAAAGTCCAACGTCTGAGGTTCTTGTTGAAGAAAGTATTCTTGGGTGGAAGGAATTTGAGCTCGAAATTATGCGTGATCAGGCGGGAACCTTCGTCATTGTCTGTTCTATCGAAAACTTTGATCCGTGCGGCGTGCATACTGGTGATAGCATTACGGTCGCTCCTCAGCAGACATTGAGTGATCGTGAATATCAGGCGATGAGGGATGAGGCGAAAAAGATCGTGGAGGCTGTTGGACTTGAGTGTGGGGGCGCCAATATTCAGTTCGCGGTGAATCCGAAGAATGGTGATCGTGTTGTAATTGAAATGAATCCGAGAGTGAGCCGTTCAAGTGCATTGGCGAGTAAAGCAACTGGTTTTCCAATCGCAAAAATTGCAGCCTTGGTGGCAATTGGGTACACGCTTGATGAAATTACTAATGATATCACCAAGAGTACGCCATCCTGTTATGAGCCGGCCCTTGACTATATTGTAACTAAAATTCCGAGGTTTGCTTTTGAGAAATTTCCCGGTTCACAAGACTCTCTAACGACCCAGATGAAAAGTGTTGGCGAGGTAATGGGCATAGGTCGGACATTTAAGGAGTCGCTACACAAGGCTTTGTCTTCTTTAGAAAATCGAGATGAGGGCTTCGCTCCTGTTCATTTTTCAGAAAAGCTTCTTGGTGAGGCAAACTCTCAGCGGATTTATCACATCGCGCAGGCCTTTCGCGATGGAAAAACCGTTAATGAAGTTTTTGAAATTACTCAGATTACACCCTGGTTTCTAGAGCAAATTGAAGAAATCATTTCTTTTGAGAGAAAAATAATTGAATCCGAACTGACAGAAGATCTGCTGTTGAAGGCCAAGCGTTTTGGATTTTCTGACGTGGCGCTTGCGCGTATTATAGAAAGTACTCCAACGAAGTTATTTCAGCTGAGAGAGCAGTACAAAATTCACCCTGGATTTGGTCGAATCGACACTTGTGCAGGAGAGTTTTTTTCTGAAACTCCTTATTTTTACTCCTCTTACTGGTATGAGCCTCAAGTTAAAAATTTGACTATGCAGAAAGATAAAGTTGTTATTCTAGGTAGTGGCCCGAACCGTATTGGGCAGGGTATAGAGTTTGATTATTCTTGCGTAAGGGGTGTAAAGCGTTTCCAAAAAGAGAATTTTAAGGTCGTCATGATCAACTCAAACCCTGAAACGGTTTCTACCGACTATGACACGAGTGATGAGCTATATTTTGAACCGCTGACGGCTGAGTCTGTAATAGAAATATTGTTTAGGGTGAATCCACTCGGAGTTGTTTCTCAACTTGGCGGACAAACACCAATCAACATCGCTGAGAAGATCGTTGCACAGGGCTTTAACCTAATGGGTTCATCCCTGGAGTCGATTGATCTGGCTGAGGATCGGGCTAAATTCAAAGATGTTTGCAATCAACTTGATTTTAAAATTCCAGCAAGTGGAATGGCATCGAAATTTTCAGAGGCCGAAAGCATTGCTAAGCGGGTCGGCTATCCAATGATCTGTCGGCCGAGTTATGTGTTGGGTGGTCGGCGTATGGAAGTTGTCGAAAGTGATGAGGAGCTCAGTTCATACTTTGCTCGTCATGCAGAAGCAATTGGCATCGATCGACCTTGTTTAATGGATGAGTTTTTAGAGGGCGCCCTTGAGGTAGATGTTGATCTCGTTAGGGGAAAAGACTGGACCGTGATAGGGGGAATTGTCGAGCACATTGAGGCCGCTGGGATTCATAGCGGAGATAGTATGGGTGTTCTTCCTCCGCAGCGGCTCAAAGTTGAAACTTGTTTAAAAATCGAAAATTTGAGTGAGCGTCTTGCTGAGCGACTTAAGACGATCGGCTACTTAAATTTACAGCTCGCAGTCAAAAATGATCAAGTATATATGTTAGAGGCAAATCCGCGAAGCTCCAGGTCAGTTCCATTTGTATCAAAGGCAACGTTGATTCCAATTGTAGACCTCGGTGTCTTGGCGATGCTTGGGTACGATAAGAACAAAGTGAAGCCCGAAAAATTTAATTGGCGCAATGTATCGCACGTAAGTGTGAAAGGCGTGGTCTTTCCGTTTAAGAAATTTCCAGAGGCTGATTCGCTTCTTGGGCCAGAAATGAAATCGACAGGAGAAAGTATGGGGCGCGGAGCAGATTATGCCGAGGCTCTATTGAAGGCGTCTCTCGCCTCACATATTTTTCTACCAACAGAAGGTGAGATTTTTCTTTCACTGCGAGACAAAGACAAAGAGGAGATGTTGCCGCTTTTAGAAGCCCTCCTTAAGATTGGCTACAGTATTTCTGCGACGAGTGGAACTGCAAAATTTCTCTATGACAACGGTATAGATTGCATTCCAGTTAAAAAAGTCCATGAAGGTCGACCCAATTGCGTCGACCGCATTCGCTCCGGCAGGGTAGCCCTTGTCATTAATACCACTTCTGGCCGAAGGTCTGTTGAGGCAAGCTTCAGTATCCGGCGTAGTTGCATTGATTTTTCGATCCCTTGCCTAACCGAGAGTCATGCGGTCCAGGCCCTTCAGCTGGCACTCTTAAAGTTAAGATCGCATTCGTTCGGAGTTTCAGCTCTTGATAAAATGACCTTGTAGACTCCAGTTTTTTTCAAGATAATAGAAATGCAATCAAGTCAAATGGAGCTTCAACATGAGCGTACTACGAGTTGAAAACTTAAAGAAAACCTATCGGCGCAATGGTATAAAGGTGCAAGCTGTCAAAGGCATAAGTTTCGAAATTCAGCGTGGAACAGTTACCGGATTTCTTGGTGCCAACGGAGCCGGAAAAACCACAACAATAAAATGTTTACTTGAGTTGGCGTTCGCAGATGAAGGAAAGGTATTTTATTTCGATAAATTGGGACTAAGCAATGAGGCCAAATCAAGAATTGGTTTCTTGCCGGAACGGCCATATTTTTATGAGTATTTGACGGGCCGAGAATTTTTAAGATTTTATGGTGAGATTTCCACAAAGCTTTCGCGAAAAGATTTAAATAGTAGGATCTCAGACTTACTAAAGCGCGTAGGATTGGATCTGGCCGCGGATCGGCAACTGAGATCCTATTCAAAGGGAATGCTTCAAAGGGTCGGCATTGCGCAGGCCCTTGTACACGAGCCTGAGTTCGTTATTTTAGATGAGCCGATGACGGGCCTTGACCCAGACGGAAGATTTGAGGTTCGAGAAATCATTCGTGAGACAGCAGCTCGCGGAACAGCAGTTTTTTTTAGCAGTCATTTATTGCCAGACGCAGAGCAAAGCTGTGATCGCCTGGTTATTTTAAAGTTAGGTGAGCTTGTTTTCCATGGATTGACTGAAACGCTACTGAGCCAGACCAGCTTAGAGTCTGAAGTCGCATGGCAAGAGGGTTCGGTTCTTAAGAGAGAAAAAGTGCGATCTGGAAATGACCTTCAGAGGCGAATTGATAGCTTGCGAGAGAAATCATTCAATATAGTTGAGGTGAAGCCCGAGCGGCTCACTCTTGAAGAGGCCTTTGTCAATATCGGCTTCGATAAGAAATAGCTGGGCGTCTGGCATTCAGTCGGTAACTAAGGAGAACTTTTCATGAGATCAATTTGGGTAATTGCAAAAAATACGTTTCGAGAAATTATTCGGGACCGTATATTGTATGGTATTCTAATTTTCGCTTTGATCTTAATTGGGCTCAGTCTTGTTCTGGGGCAACTCAGTTTTGATGAACAGGCACGGATTTCAATTAATTTTGGGTTTTCAGGAATTGAAATTGCGGCGGCGATTGTCTCGATCTTCATTGGCAGTAGTTTGGTTTCTAAAGAAATAGAAAAGCAAACAATTTTGACGCTGCTGGCGCGGCCGATTTCGCGATCACAATTTATTTGTGGTAAGTTTTTAGGGCTTAGCTTTGTGTTGACGGTTATTTCTGCGGGATTGGCTCTGGTGTTAATTGCTCTTGCATTGTTTTTGAAGATTGCCGTTACAGAAACGTTTTTTATAGCCATATTCGGGGTTTTATTAGAGTCTTTGGTGCTCCTATCTTTTACTCTTTTCTTTGGTTCGTTCTCTCGCCCGATAATGACAGTGATGTTTTCAGTTTCCGTTTTGCTTCTTGGCCATTGGGTAGATAGTTTACCTTATTTTATATCAAAAAGTTCAAATGAAGCCTTTAAGTCATTGGGTAAAGTTATTACAAAAGTGGTTCCAAATTTAGAAATGTTCAACTGGCGAACCGCACCGATTTATGGCGATGTGATACCTTTTTCAGAGGTGGCAAAGGCCACTTTATACTCCGCAGGCTGGGTGGCCTTTTTGTTTATTTTAACAAGTTTCATTTTCAGGAGACGCGATTTTGTTTGAAAAAATAATTGAACTTTGTCAGATAGACGGATTTTTAGTTCCCATGTTATTTTTTTTTGGAACGCTGTTTGGCAGCTTTGCAAATGTTGTCATTATTCGATTGCCTGAGGGCGAAAACATAGCGAAGCCTCGAAGCGCCTGTCGTCAATGCAAGGCACTCATCCCTTGGTATCATAACTTCCCTATTATTTCTTGGCTCATTCTGCGTGGTCGTTGCTATAGGTGCCGCGCTAAGTTTTCGATAAGGTATCCTCTGGTAGAGTTTGTCATGGGAGCCGTTTTTGCAGCCTGCGGGTTTCGTTATGGTCTCTCTTGGACACTTCTTGAGTCGCTTTTCTTTGTGTTTGGTCTCGTGTGCTGTACATTTATTGATTTCGATCACATGATTTTACCTGACGAGTTTACACTTTCCGGAATAGTTATTGGTCTGCTTGGATCCTTGTTAAATCCTGAGAGAAGCTTTTTGCCGAGTCTCTATGGCGTCCTTTTGGGAGGGGGATTTTTATGGTCGATCGCCTATTTGTATCTCGTCATCAGAAAGCGTGAAGGCATGGGCGGCGGAGACATTAAGTTAATCGCTTGGATTGGTGCGGTTCTTGGATGGACATCAATCCCTGTCGTCATTATTGGCTCGAGTTTATTCGGGGCCATGGTTGGAATAGTATTGGTGGCCGGACAAAAAGATGCATTTAAAAAAGCCATTCCGTTCGGTCCCTATCTCGTGGCGGCGGCGCTCGCGTTTATGTTCTTTCATGGTGAGAGAATTGGCGAGTGGTACTTGCAGATGCATGGGTTTGTAGACTGAGGTCTTGGGTATATCAGAGTCCAGTCACTGGCCCTTCGTCCTTTTCAATGAGAATCTTTTTTATTAGTAACACAATTCGCACTTTTGAGCGCGCACCTCAATTGACATTGAGGGTCGTCCATTAAATAATTTTAGTATGGTACTAGCTTTATGGCGGTACAGTCTGGGCAAAAACTGCTTAGGCTTTGGTTGTGTAGATAGATAGTTTTTATTTAGTCCAATGTTTTGTTCTGTGGGCCAATTAAATTTTTTCAGCAGTGGGTATCAACATGTTTGGCTTCGGAAGTAAAAATTTGCTTGGTATAGATATTGGATCAAGCACCATAAAAATTGCTGAGCTCGATAGTTCACGGAAGGGTTATGAGCTATCGGGTTTTGGAGTTATGCCTCTGGCCAGAGGTGTAATAAATGGTGGAGAAATCGTAGACCCCATGAATGTCGGTCAATCCATCAAGGCGCTTACAGCAAGTATGAAGTCAAAACGTAACCTTGTCGTATCCGGACTCTTCGGAGGCGCGGTCATCGTCAAAAAGATCTCAATGCCTAAAATGGATGCCAAGCTCGTATCTGAGCAAATCAAATGGGAAGCTGAGCAATATATTCCATTTCCTATAGACGAAGTAACGATCGAACATAAGATTCTTAAGTCTTCGGCTTCGAATGAAACTATGGACATTCTGTTGGTTGCGGCGAAGCAAGATCTTGTATTTCGATATATTGAAGCAATTGAAACTGCACAACTTAAACTTGAATCTCTAGATATCAATGGGTTTGGTTTAGCTAATTGTTTCGAATATAATTATGGTGTTCAGCCGGGAGTAATTGGCTTACTCAACTTTGGTGCAGCGTCAACGAACTTTGTAGTCCTTGATCGTGGCGAAGTTATTTATTGCCGGGACATTTTGATCGGTGGGTTTAACTACACCAGTGACATTATGCAAGCCATGAACATTAGTTTTGAAGAAAGTGAAGCTTTGAAAATTTCTGCGTCGATGGGGCAGGAGGTTCCGGCCGAAGTGAACACGCAGATCGCCAGTACAAACGAACACTATGTTGAAGAGGTTAAGTCGAGTTTAGAGTTTTTCAATGCGGCATCTGGTAATTTGTCGGTTTCGCGATTTTATGTAACTGGTGGCGGAATTTTCGTTCCCGGACTCGTTGCCTCAGTATCGAAATCGACAAGTATTCCGTATGAGGTCTTAGATCCTTTTTCGAAAATTACATTTAATAGAAAAAACTTGAGTGCAGAGTATATTGAGCAAATTCGACCAATGAGTGCCATTGCGATTGGCCTTGGTCTTCGCAAAGCAGGCGACGTTGATTAGGGTTAATTTACTTAGAAATATTGGCGGATCAGCTGCTGGCGGCAACGCCAATTCGCCGGCGGCCGGCACAGCTCAAACTGATGCTGTAGTTAAACAATTAGCAATGGCTAAGACTGCTTTGCTTTTAATCCCAGTCATTCTATTGTTTGGAATCGAAAAATACAATATTTCCATACTGACTCAGAAGCTTCAAGACAGCACTGAGCAAGTTGCTAAAATCGAACAAGAAATTAAATCATTCGGCGACACCGGGCCGCTCTTAGAAAAATATGGTACGATTAAAGCGAAGCTTGAAAAACATTTTGATGCTCTGCAAGTTATTGGCACCAATCGATTGCGTGAAGTGAAGACGCTAGATAGTCTTCAAACGATTATTCCTGCACGAAACTGGATTCATGAATTGAGCATCGATGATGGCGGAAAGGTTTCACTGAGTGGCTTTTCAGAAACTCCTGATGGTGCATTTAGTTTCGTTAAGGCAATTGAAGAAAATCCAAATTTTTCAGACGTAAGTAAAGTAAATGTATCCACAGACGAAGCCAAATCTGGTGGCAGAGTTGATGGACTTAAAAAGTATTCATTTGAATTCCGAATAGGAAAATCAAAATGAGAATATATATTGAGCGACTCGCATCACTTGAATGGCCAAAGGTTATACTCGGCGCAGTTTTGGTTGCCGCACTCTACTATGCAACGCTCTATGATACTGGGGCTATTTTGGATGCAAAGGTTCAGGCTTCAGAGAAGCAAGTTGCCGATACAAAAGAAAAGCTCGCCCGGACTAAGTCAGCTGACAAAAATGTGAAGCTTTTTGTGCAAAAAGTTGAAGCTGCTGAACAGCAGTTTCGTGAAGTCATCGAATACATGCCTCCTGAGATAAATTTAGGTAACTTCCTGCAGAGAATAAAGGACCAAGCTTCGGCGGCCGGGGCAAAGGTACAAACCTTTAGCCCATCAAGCGATATAGAAAAGCGTGATTTTTATGAAATCCGAAAATTTGATTTACAGTTAAACGGTAATTTTTCTCAGCTCGCATTATTTTTGTCGAACCTAAGCAAAATGCCATTGCTAATTACCTTTGAGCGAATTTCAATTTCGACCTTAGGTGGAGATTTTGACAGTCCAAAACTAAGTTTTAAAGGAACGCTCTTGGGTTATAGATACCTCAAGGACGCCGCAGCCGCAGCGGCACCGGCGGGCAAAAAATGATTACTTTTGTGAAGCTATTCATTTGTATATTTTTGACTCAAACCTTGCGGGCTCAGGCTCAAGTGCCGCCTCCACCACCTAGTGCCAGCGCAAAAGTGGATATGAATTTCAATTTTCCAAACTTTACCGGATTTTTGGAGCCATTTATTTATAATCCTAGGGGCCGACGAGATCCGTTTGCGCAAATCTTGCCCGATCGTCAAGCGAGTCGAGGGATAGTAAACGGACCAGATCTGCCGCTGCAGCAATATGAGCTGCAAGAGCTTAAGTTGACCGGTATCATTTGGGATGTGACTCGTCCGCGGGCCATGCTGAAGGATCCAAAGGGCAAAGTCCATATTGTTGGTCCAAATGCGAAACTCGGCCGGCGAAATGGTTATATAGCCGTGATTCGTGAGGGTGAACTTGTCGTGGTTGAAACTATTGAGCAAGATGGACGACTGATGTCTTCAACCAAAATAGTAAAATTGGATACCAGTAATTAAGAATTTATTTAGTTTTTTAAAATGAAGAAGAGGTTCAAGGATGAGCTTACATAAAATTTCAAAAACAGTCTTCAAGCTATGTATTTCCCTGTGCGTTGGTTTGAATTTCTCGGGTTGCTCTAGTGGCGAGGTAAAGGCAGATAATGAAAGCTCCTCTGCTATGGCCGCTGACTTTGATAAAACAAATTCAGATAATCCGACGCTTACCGATGCAAATGTTAATCCCGATCTCGCAAAGGATACTTTGGGAGACGCACCTACAGATTCGGGTAAGACAGACGACTTTAATATGGATGAGGGGGCTAACAAAGACGTAAGTTTAGATCCAAAGTTGGACCTCGATCAAAAGGATACTCAGAAGTTGAGTGAGGGCGATATTACCGCAACTGAGGCGAATAAAAACGACAAGGCCATTCCCGACGTGAATGGTGCGCCCCCGGCCAATCCCTTTAGCCAAGACGTTGAAATAACAAATGTAAAATACAATGCAGACGTAAATGGTGGGACACTAACTATTGAAACTTCGGCGCCAGCCACTTTTCGAAAACGAGAAGGCACGAATCAAAGTCAAATTGTCATTGAAGTCTCGGGCGCTAAGATTCCAGCGCGCTTGCTGAGACCCTTGGTAACAAAGGATTTTAAGCAGTCGATCGCAAGCGTTTATGTTTATCAAGATAAGGGCACGGGCACTGCTCGATTCGTCATTCAAATGCGAGACAAATCACCAGCAAGTGTTCGGCAAGACGGCAAAACAATTTTGATTGCTGCCCAATCATTTTCGGACGATTCGCAAGCGAAAACAACTTCTCAGGGACAGGGGGATGCGGATTCAGGAATCAAAACTTTTAACGCCAAAGGAGCAACTGACCCCAACAAACAGCAAAATTCTGAAGAGACGGGTCTTAAGTATTATGGAAGACCTATTAACATTGAAGTGAGAGACGCTCCGGTAATTGATGTTTTGAATTTCATTTCCGAGCAAAGTGGTGCAAATCTACTCATTGCCAATGAAGTGAAGGGTCAAATCACCTTGAAGCTGAAGCAAATTCCTTGGGATCAAGCTTTGTTGCTGGTGATGAAATCTCAACAGTTGGGCTATGTGAGAGAGGGTTCGGTTCTTCGAATTGCACCCTTAGACTCTCTCAAAATGGAGTCTGATAAAGCTGCCAAGGTGATGGAGTCACAACATGATGCTGAACCTTTAAAGGTAAAAGTGATCCCGGTGAGTTATGCAAAAGTGGAGGAGTTGGCCACTCAGTTGATGACGTTTTTATCAAAACGAGGTAAGGTTGTTGCGGACAAACGTACCAGCTCCATCGTTATTACAGATATCGTTGAAAATCTTGAGCGCGCGAGCAATCTAGTAAAAGCACTTGATACGCCACCTTTTCAAGTATTGATCGAAGGAAAAGTTGTTGAGGCGGCGCAAAACTTCGCTCGAAATATTGGTGTGCAATGGGGGCTTGGCGGCGGGCAAATCGTAACGGGCGGACAAACGCTCACCCCTGGATTGAATATCGCCCCAGGTGTTGTCGGTTCGTCAGGAGCAAATTTCAATTTTACCTGGGGTACCTTTGATGCTCTCGGCAGCCTTTCGGCCCAGCTTCAGCTATTTGAATCCGAGCAACAAGTTCGCGTGGTCTCTTCTCCACGGGTGGTTACGGTTAATAACGAGACAGCAAGTATTTCTCAGACCGTTAATATTCCAGTTCAAACGACCACCGCAACAATTGGTCAGCCAGCAACCACAAGCTTCACCTTTCAGCCGATTGAATTGTCTCTCAAGGTTACCCCTCAGGTCACCGCTGAGAGCGATGTCCTTATGCAGATCGATTTAAAGCGCGAATTTCAAGTGGGTGCCGCCGTAGGAAATGTTCCGCCTAATATCAATAGAAGGCAGGCGCAAACGAAGGTTATGGTGCGAAACGGTCAAACAGCCGTCATTGGCGGTATTTATCAGGCCGATTCTACAATAGATGAAGCGGGGGTCCCGCTGCTTCGTCACCTGCCCGTTTTGGGCTGGCTTTTTAAGAATAGAGCTCGCATTGAACAGAAAAACGAATTATTATTATTCTTAACACCACGAATATTAAACTCCGAGCAAGCTGCTAAAACAGGAGAGACTCTATGATTCAAAATGGGACACTTCAAAAGGGTATCCTAAGCATTTCGATACTTTTTTTTCTTGCAGGTTGTGGCCAGGCAGACGTCAAATCTGTTGGTCTGACGGTTGAAGTTTTGCCAAACCAGAGCTATCTATTACCCGGAAACGCTTCGGGTTGTCTAGACTACCAAGCCTTAAAGGCTGGCCTTGTGACGTCCACTACGGCCACCCTGGGTACTTCGGTATCAGGACCGCTGCGTATAAGCTTTCCGAGGTTCCGTTTAACTTGGTCGAATACCACGTCTTTGAATATCGCTTATTTGACCTTAACCATCAAGTCTCCTAATTTCTCAGGTGGAGTTTTTACTTATAATGTTGCCGGCAATGAGCTCTCAGCATTGCTCAGTAAGGCGTCGAATACCTTTATTCAAAGTGAAATGTTCAACTCTACTGATTTAGCGGTAAGCTCAACTTCGGTGGGTACCATTTATAGTAACGATGATGCCAGGGATTGCCAGTCAAGTGGTAAACATGCGATCACTGGTCTCGCATGCACCTATTTTGCGTCAATTTTCAATAAAGATTACGCGGCTTGCGGACTTAATATAGGCGGCATAAGTTTAACCAACTCAAAAGTGGGTGGCTTTACGGCGCCTTTTGTTCTAAGGCTGGTTGGGTATTCGATGGACTCAAAATACAATCAAACGCCATTACAGACCCAGGTTACGGGTTCTGTTGTCTATAGCGGAATTCAATAGACTTCTGTTGATAGTTACATTCGCCAAAACTTTTTGCCTGAAAGCATTGCGGGAAAACATTTTTACGAAGCTTCTGAGCATGGTTTTGAAAAGACCATAAAGCAGTATTTAGAATGGCTAAAAAACTGACATCAGATCAAGTCTTATCTAAAAGGGCCGTTGCGCGATAATACAAAAGCAGGACTCATCACCTTCTGGAGACTTCGAATGCTTTGTATTTGATGGGATTTCGATACGATCTCCGGCGCGTAATAAAAGTTGATTGCCCGAAATATTCATAAATAAGCTTCCCGAAACAACCATGCGAATTTCGTCAAAAGGATGTCGATGATCTAGGATTTTAGTATTTGCGGCCAATAGCTCCTCTTCAATTTCAAGGCCTTCCCCAGCAAAAATCATTTTGATTTGTTCTTTTGTTGGCAAAATTGGCGCCTGCCATCTGGTCACGATCATTTTTTTCTCCTTGGCTCTCAAATACGCTCTTAGGCATAACATAGTTTCTCTAGAAAGTTGAAATTCAAGCATATCAATGCACTAAATTTACTCAAATTGATCGAAATCAACCAATTTTTTGCTGGATTTCAAAAAAGTATTGACGAAATTCGCAATTTAATAGAGCTTCAACCACTCGTCTTTCTGTTTCTAGTAGTGGGGGCATAGCTCAGCTGGGAGAGCATCTGATTTGCATTCAGAAGGTCGCAGGTTCGATCCCTGTTGCCTCCACCATTTATTAAGCGTATCAAGCGTATCAAACGCTTCACAATTGTAAAATTATTTAATTAAAATAAAAACAATGCCCTCAGGGCTCGCCAATGAGACCGAGTTATTACATAAATCGCAGAAATTGGAAATGAGTTATCCCTAAATGGATATGGCCGTGTGACAGCGGTTTTAGCCATAGATTTGACATTAAAGTAAACTAGAAAAGAGTTTACAGATTTGTGAAGGCGCGACAACTTTGTATGGCGGCTGGCCACAGTCACAAGAAAATGTTTTAAGGAGTAAGGGTTTCAACTCGTACTCAAGCAGGGTGTTCGAATGAATTATGGGACATTGATATGACGGTGAATATGCCAAAGGGTAATGCGGCGATCGAGAGGTTTTTTAGTTCGCTCAAAGAAGGGCGGGTGGGCGGAACATTTAAAACTTATTTATGCGGAGAGGCTTAGGAATTGAATGGGAAGTCTAAGCAACCAGGACTTCTCTCTGTTTAAGTCAAAGCCAATTTGCTCGCCACCCGCAATGACAGAGTCGAAGATCTTTTTTAAGAGTTGAATCTCTTCATTTGGGTTTTCATTTAAATAAAGCGCCTCTTCAATTGCATCAAAAACGCTTCGGAGATCTTGTGTGGTTACGACCTTTGGAATTCTCGCGGGATCTAGTCCGCTCAAGAAGGCCGGCTTAAACCCAATTAAATTTTCTGTAATTAGGACTTTTTTGCTTTCATTAAGATTGACCTGAAGAAAGGGTACGCCTTCAGTGTCAGCTCGAGAGATCAAATTTTGTATTTCACAAACCTTAATGCTAATTGATTTTGAATCTACTTTTTGCACCAGGACGATTTCTTCAGATTGAAGTTCAGTGAGCTCGATTCCCGAAGAAGCCCTTACAAATCCAATAAGTTTTTGTTTAAATTCAATTTGTTTTATAGAATCCATTTGGTGATTCAAAAATGCCCCCAGACATAATGTTTATCGTCGTTCGCTAATAAGAACTTAAGACTTTATCCAGAAGTCCAATGGATAGCGTCTCAGTGCGGTACATTTTTATAGAGTCAGAATTTTAATCTGTCTTTCTTCTCGTTGTGAGGCAAAAAACTTTATATGAATCTTTTAATTTAACAAAAGTGAAAAATTAGTGCGCAGATTTAGACGTAACCCCAAAATGCAAGGGCCTTCAATTTAGCGTGCTTTATAGAGAGGCCTATTGTGTCACACAGCTTTAGGTATATCCCTCGGCCTTTCCCTTTGCAGATTTCAAAAGTAATACATTTACATCAACAGAGCTGAATTCACTTTCGCCATTGCCCTTAGGTTGATAGTTAAGAAAAATATTAAAAGCCTCCAGTTCCGACAGAATCTACGTAACTTCAATTGGTTACATCATTATTTGCCACCGACGATTTTGCCTTCAAAATAAAACAACAATTTCAAAAGAATTAATTTGACGAAACAACACGCTTCAATTACACCTTTGCATTCCGCGATACGATTCGTTCTTTGAAAACTAAATAGCTAGAGAAATAGTAAGTGTTGGTTCTCGCAGTCTTTTAATTTTGTTCATCTCTGATGAACATTGATAAATAACTTGTGAGTTTTAATATTAAAGTCTTTTTGTAAAAAGAGACTAGATGATAGCTAATTTCAAATTAACAGTTTTATAACTGGAGAGTTTGATTCTGGCTCAGAACGAACGCTTGCGGCGCGCCTAATACATGCAAGTCGAACGAGGTAGTAATACCAAGTGGCGCACGGGTGAGTAACACGTGGATAATCTGCCCTTCAGTGGGGAATAACTAAGCGAAAGCTTAGCTAATACCGCATAAGACCACAGTGACTGCGGTCACAGGGGTTAAAGTTTTAATGCTGAAGGATGAGTCTGCGTAGGATTAGCTAGTTGGTGAGGTAATGGCTCACCAAGGCTACGATCCTTAACTGGTCTGAGAGGATGACCAGTCACACTGGAACTGAGACACGGTCCAGACTCCTACGGGAGGCAGCAGTAGGGAATATTGCGCAATGGGGGAAACCCTGACGCAGCGACGCCGCGTGAGTGATGAAGGCCTTCGGGTCGTAAAGCTCTGTTGTACGGGAAGAAAAAAATGACGGTACCGTATAAGAAAGCACCGGCTAACTTCGTGCCAGCAGCCGCGGTAATACGAAGGGTGCAAGCGTTACTCGGAATTACTGGGCGTAAAGCGTGCGTAGGCGGTGATTTAAGTCTGATGTGAAATCCCCGGGCTCAACCTGGGAATGGCATTGGAAACTGGGTTGCTAGAGTACGGTAGAGGGTGGTGGAATTCCCGGTGTAGCAGTGAAATGCGTAGAGATCGGGAGGAACATCTGTGGCGAAGGCGGCCACCTGGACCAGTACTGACGCTGAGGCACGAAAGCGTGGGGAGCAAACAGGATTAGATACCCTGGTAGTCCACGCCCTAAACGATGCGAACTGGATGTTGGGGGCAACTTGGCCCTCAGTATCGAAGCTAACGCGTTAAGTTCGCCGCCTGGGGAGTACGGTCGCAAGACTGAAACTCAAAGGAATTGACGGGGGCCCGCACAAGCGGTGGAGTATGTGGTTTAATTCGATGCAACGCGAAGAACCTTACCTGGCCTTGACATCCACGGAACCCTTGAGAGATCGAGGGGTGCCTTCGGGAACCGTGAGACAGGTGCTGCATGGCTGTCGTCAGCTCGTGTCGTGAGATGTTGGGTTAAGTCCCGCAACGAGCGCAACCCTTGTCCTTAGTTGCCAGCACGTAATGGTGGGAACTCTAAGGAGAC
>JAYVXS010000302.1:0-3336 GCA_043784965.1 Bdellovibrionales bacterium | reverse complement strand
GGGGCCGTAGCGGCACGGAGTTTGGCAACTAGCATCTGAACGAATAGATGCAACTTAAATGTAGGGAACTATTTTGTTTCGAAATGCCTTTAATATCCTAAGCTTTTTGGTCATTAGCTTTGCATTTGCAAGCGCCGGAGCGCAAAACAAGACTGCGTTACCTCAAATCAAACCATCGATCAAAAAAATATCAAAAAAACGAACCCGTATTGATCTTAAAAAATTGGATAAGCCAGCTGCAGAATCTGCCAAGGTCGACGGCCCCAAAGTATTAAAAATTCACGTCAAGGGTAATCGCAAAATTGAAGTTGATGCGATTACGGCTAAGTTGACTGGTCGTGAAGGTGATTTTTTTGACGCTCTGAAAATCAGACAAGATGTTGAGGCACTTTTTAAAACTGGATATTTTTATGATATTCAAGTTGATCGAACAAAAATTGAAGGTGGCGTAGAGCTGACCTTCAATGTAGTTGAAAAACCCTCTGTGGTCGAAATCGCCTATGTCGGGAATAGCGAAATTGAACAAGATGAATTAAAAGAAGCTACAGGCATCAAGCCTTTTGAAATCTTGAATATGACTAAAATTCGTGAAGCCGTTGAAAAAATGTCGAAGGCCTATGAAGAGAAAGGCTTTTTCTTAGCTAGGATCACGCCAAAAATTACTCCGGTAAAGGAGGGTGAGAGTGTCAAGCTAAGCTTTGAAGTTCAGGAGAATGAAAAGGTCAAAGTAAAACGAATGACATTTCTTGGTAATAAAAATTTGACGGATGCAAAACTGAAAAGCGTCATGGAGACTCAAGAGGGCGGCTTCTTCAGCTTTGTATCTGGTAGCGGCTCTTATAAACAAGATAAATTTGATCATGATGTACAGGTCCTACAGTATGCATATTTTAACGAAGGTTATTTGCAGGTAAAGGTAGATCGACCCCAGGTCTACGTGACTCCCGATAAAAAGGGGATCTATATCACGGTTCGTATTGATGAAGGCGTTCGCTTCAAAGTAGGTACGGTTGATTTTGTCGGAGATCTTCTTTTTGATCGCGACGAGCTTTTTAAATCCATCGAAGTAAAAGATTCTGGCTGGTACGTTCACGAAACCATGCTGAAGGACTTAAGAGCCTTGACTGCCAAATACGGTGATTTGGGTTATGCATATGCGAATATCATCCCGCGAAATCGTTTGCGGGAAAAAGATCGCGAAGTTGACATCACTTTTGAAATTGATAAGGGCAACAAGGTTTATTTTCATAAGATTAGTGTGACCGGCAATAATCGGACACGCGATAAAGTGATTAGGCGAGAGCTACAAATTCGTGAGGGAGAACTCTACAACGAAACTCGTAAACGTGAATCCTACGACAATGTAAAGCGGCTAGGTTACTTTGAAGAGGTGAACTTTAACTCGAGTACTCCGTCAGAAGGTGCTGATCTGATGGATATCGACGTCGTGATCAAAGAACGCAATACCGGAACTATTCAGGTGGGCGCTGGGTATTCGACTTATTCGAACTTTATTTTTAACGGAAAAGTCGATCAGATTAATCTTTTTGGTCGGGGCCAAAAGCTCGGTATTGCGATCGACGTATCGAGCCTAAACCAAGTTTATAATTTGAATTTCACTGAGCCCTATTTTTACGATACCCAGTGGTCCGTCGGGACGGACGCTTATCTAAGTGGAAGAGACGTCATCGTTTATTATGAAAATAAAAAGGGAGCGGCACTAACTCTAGGTCATCCACTGGCGCCCTATTTGCGTGGTTTTATTCGCTATAAGTACGATTTCACCACCATTACTCTTCCGCCAGAATATAATGCGGATAACACCCCGAATTTGAACTATAATAAAGATCTCTATAACGATTCTGCGAATGGCAGTACGTCTTCGACGGCATTTACCCTTGAATATGATAAGCGCAATGATCGATTTATTCCGACCAATGGATTCTATGCCAATACCTCGATTGAATACGCAGGTCTTGGCGGTTCAAAAAAATACACCAAGGGAACGGTAATCGCTCGTTATTATAAGAAGATTTTTTGGGATTTGACCTGGAGAAATAATTTAACTTACGGGACAATTTCTCCCAATGCGACGAATGATCCGGTTCCATTCAACGAATTGTTTCGTCTTGGCGGACCCTACTCATTACGTGGTTATGATCCTTATTCAATCGCTCGCAAGAAGTACTCAGCGGACCTCTACAACAAATATCTCATCAGTGGTTATCCTCAGGCGCAGGCAAGTCAGCTTGCAAGCCAACCTTATGGAGGCGTGCAGGAGTTGTTTTATCAGGCCGAGATGGAGTTCCCTCTTGTGACTGAAGCCGGCATCAAGGGTGTTTTGTTTTATGACATCGGTCAGGCTGAAGATATTATTGAGCTTCAAGATATGAGATCAGACGTCGGGTTTGGATTTAGATGGTTTTCACCTATTGGTCCTTTGAGATTTGAATGGGGCTTTCCTATAGCAAGACGATCTGAGCTGGGTGAGCGCGCGGTGAACTTTCAATTCGCAATTGGCAGCCCATTTTAGAATTTATCCATTCTTTGTTGAAGGGTGAGATGAAATGATCTTAGAATTTCTTCAACTACTTACTTCGGACGCACCGAAGTGGGCAAAAAAACAAAAGCTTGTAAAAGAAAGTATTGCCATCGCCGCTCGCCATCGCAGAAACTCCATGGCCTGGGCTAGTCATCTCGAAAATTGTAAAAATGAAATTAGAGAATTTCGAGTGCGACACTCGAATGCAAAAGCAATTGCAATTTTTGGCAGTGGACATTTGCTCGATATTCCTAACGAGCTACTCGATGACCCGAAGCTAAGCATTTTTCTATTTGATGCCGTTCATCCAAGAGCACTTCGCAAAAAAAGATTTAGAGCGAGGTGCCACTTCATCAATTGTGATTTAAATGCCAGTTCGAAAAATCTTTTTGAAATGTTCAGCGCCCAACTCAAGCAGTGCGAACTATTTTTTTCAATGAATTTACTGTCTCAATTGGCACTTTCGGGGTCGCAGCATCTTGCGTATTCTCCAGAAAAAAGAAATGAATTTGCGCGGAGTCTGATTGAAAATCATCTCCTGTTTTTGAGGTCCTTGCCGGGCACAACATTGTTGATCAGTGACTTTGAGAAGCGTTTTTTAAATCAACAGGACGAAGTTATATTAAGCGAAAGTTCTCTGTGGAATATTGAAATGCCACGGCCACAAAAGACCTGGCTATGGAATCTTGCACCTCGTGGTGAAATCTCAAATGACTTTCGCGTTGAACTGCAGGTTGGCGTCTGGGAATACAAAAGCTAGTGTTTTCTTCTTAGAATAAAAATCTATAAGTGGT
>JAYVXS010000301.1:0-3337 GCA_043784965.1 Bdellovibrionales bacterium | reverse complement strand
AAGGGTCTCTTTCTCCGACGGGAACTGTATAGCTTAGCTCACCTGTACTCATGCAGCCGCCAGAAAACGTTTGCCCTTGAGGCTGCGATGCATTTGGCGCAGGTGCAACTGGATTTGACTGACAATTTGGATCGGTTGAACCGGGACGACATTGGTTCGCCGGTGCCGGTTGTCCACTATAAGAATAGCTTGGGGGCCCAGAAGTTTGTCCGCCGCCACCGCCAGTGACCGAAGTATCAATGGGCGCACCAGACTGCGGACCTTCACCCGGGCCGCTTGATGCCCAAGAGCCCTTAATCGGAGCGCTGCCCCTATCTATTTCATTTTGGTCTATGGGCGATGGTGCTTGCGCTCTTGGCTTTGGATTTGGATTTGGCTTTGTCTTTGCGGCAGCAGGTCTTCCGCTATTTGCTCCGTAAGCTTGAAATGAGGGTTGAGAGCCGCTCTGCATTGGTACTGAAGAATAATCACTGCAGTTGACATCATTGCCCAATGCATTTTCAGACTCACAATCAGCCTGTGCATAATTTAGCTCGAAAACGAAAGAGGCAAAAACCAGCAGAAGTTTCAAATTTGGTTTTGAGACCGAAAATTTTACCACAAGCACCCCACACAAAAAAAAGACCTACAAAACAATCGTTCTATTTTATCGGCCACAAGGCTCAGTTGCTAAAGCTAAAAAAACAAGAAATTGCTAGGAGGATCGAGCATTTAATCGACAGCTGAAAAAAGCATGAGCATATTTCGCTGTCGAACTTTTTTACAGATTTTTTTTTATAGTGATATTTCTATTTATCTTGATACGATGCGTGTACACTCTCCAAGTCGTATCAATTTGAGACACTCTATTACTTAAGACTCTTTTTTGAGAACATTAAGACGCTGTGCGAGGCTGTTTATGAAATTACCATTTCTTTTAGCACGAATATTTTGTGCCGCGGTGCTGACGTCATGTACTTTGCAGAATACACCCAATACAAATTCACCAAAGCCCGGCGTTCTTCAAGGCATCATTGGTGGCAAAACTGAATTAGAGAGCCGACAAACCAGTTCGCTTGAAAAGCGTCGTTTTGAGGCGATTGCGAGTCGAACCGTGATGGTGGCCTTTCAAGAGATCACGGCGAATGGCCGAACAATTCTTAGTCGAGGAACTGGCGTTATAGTAAATGAGTCGATTATTGCAACCTCAGCTCATTATTTAGAAGGATTTAAATTTGATAATTCGCACGGCGGAGCCATTTTTTTCGGCGCCTCTGGCCGATGGCAGGATCGCGAGCGGCAATACTTTTCAAAAGCAGATATCTTGAATCGCAGCTCAATTGAAGTGGATCAAATGGCGACGAAGGACTGGAGCCTCAAGGCTGGAAACAAAGATTATATTCTGATTAGACTTAGGGAGCCCCTTCCAGCAGGATTTCAGCAAATGTGGCTGATGAATGATCTGACTTTTTTTAAAATTGGTGATCCTTACCGTGCCGCTGGCTTTGGTCTTACAGAAGGAAAAAATGGTGAGTATCAATACGAATTGAGAACTTTAGATTTAACATTGTCGAGGGCCTCGACCAGCCAAAGCAATGCAAAATACTCACCCATTTCTGAAAAGCTAGGTGTTGAAGATCACAATTTCTTTTTGGAGTTTGATGCCTCCGCCGCTCATTCTGTTTTGCCCGGCGATTCGGGCGGGCCACTTTACTATGAGTTCATCGAGAGCTCTGGCAAGGTAAATGTTTATCTGGCGGGACTCATAACGGCTCATCAATATTTTGGTAACCCTTTGGATTGCCAAAGTCGTTTGCCAAGTTGTTGGGCGGCAAATTATGGCTTGCGGATCGATGCCCTTCGAATTGATGTATTGGAGACCGCAAAACGCATCAATCGCGGTGATCAATAAAAACGAGTTCGACGAGAAAAAAATCATCAGGAATACCAACGTTAAAGCCCAATTTCCTTTAGACCTTTTTGCCAGGGAAGCGCAGTGGTTCCTCCAAATTGGGCGGGCAATGGGTCAAGTGAAAGCAAGAGACGTTTAGATTTTTGATCAATGGACGGTCCTAGTGATTCAAGGCTTTTTGCATCGATTTCAGATACCTTTTGCTTTGATTTAATTTCGATGAGTATTAAGGCTTTTCCTGGACGTTCAATTATGAGATCGATTTCAAGATTATTTTTGGTTCGTAGATAAGATAATTTCCAATCTTTTCTTTGATAAGAAATATTTTTAAAAATTTCAAGAATGAGCCAGTGTTCAAAGGCATTACCCCAATCCGAAGTTTGGGGTAAAAGCTCAACACTCAGTGTTTTGTCAAGAGCGCGCTTAATTCCAGGATCAATAAAATAAAATTTCGAAGCTTTTTTCTGAGCACGACGAACTGATCGGTCATAAGCGGGAAGATGAAATCCCAAAAGTGTGTCTTCAAGGATTTCAAAATAATTTGCAACAGTGACATCATTCACTCCGACATCCCTGGAGAGGGAAGAGTAATTTAGAATTTGCCCATTCATTTGCGCAGCAACAGCCAAAAATCGTCGGAAGGGCTCTAAATTTTTGACCCATTGTTCTTGCTGGATTTCCTTTTCTAGGTAGGTGGCAACATAAGCTGACAGATATTCCTTTGCATCCATGAAGTTCGTTGGCAAATAAGCATCCGGAAGCGAACCTCTTTCTAATGCGCGTTTGAGATCAAAAGTTTCTCCTATTTCCTCGCTAGTGAATGGGTACAAAGCATAAACCCAGGCGCGACCTGCGAGAAGATTAGTACCTGCTTGTTTCAATTTTCGAGAACTTGAACCCGTCATGATGAACTGTCTTTTCGTTTTTTGAATCTGTTGATGGACAATATCAAGCAGACGCGGAAACTTCTGAATTTCATCGATGACCACTCGTTTTCTAATAGACTCTGGAGCATTGATGAGACGCTCAAATCGTCCCGAATCCAGCCTTAATTCATCCATCAAGTGGATATCTAAGAGATCGATAAAAAGCGTTTCAGAGGGGAGAAAAAGCTCATGAAGGAGAGTTGTTTTGCCTGTTCCGCGCGGACCAAACAAAAAAAAGCTATTTGATAATGAGGGCTTACAAAGTCTCTTAACCATAATATGAATTTTAACGCGAAATTCGAATCAAAGTCAAAAGAACTATATACGCGAATACGAGCTACAAGTATTGCACCATAACTAGCCCGGATGATTTCATCAGATTTCTGTTGCAATCGCAGCTTCGCTAGTCTGGGCGCCTCGCTCCTGGCGTTTTCGAGACCTTTTCATTGCGACAACCTGCTTTGAGGTTGCCTCACTCAAAGGTCTCTCAAGCGCCAGGCCAGTCTGCGAATCAGCGATT
>JAYVXS010000300.1:0-3344 GCA_043784965.1 Bdellovibrionales bacterium | reverse complement strand
AAGTTCCCCGAGCTCGACCTTAAAATTAATTTTGGTTCCCCGTCCTGCGGCTTCAAAAGCAATGCCTTCGCGATAGCGATTTCGGCTTCAGTAAGATTAGTCATTAATCAGTAATTAGACTTAAGCGAATAACACAATTTGAATTGATCTTCACCATGATTCAGTTAAGTTGAGGACATGATTCAAGCATATGCGTGGCTAGTTTTTCTATCTTTGGCGATTTTGTTCCCAATTTTTGCCCTTTTGAAGCCTAAAACAGTTCCTGGGCTACCTTGGTTCTTGCGTGAATTCGTTGAGCCTTGGGGGGTTTTTGGATACGTTCCAATTTTAATTATTGTAGGAATTTTTCTCGGCTTGACGGTCCTTTTTTGGTTTTGGTCACGACAAACGGGTGTACAGTAGGCACTTGTTCTTAACAAAATCGATGTATTGATTTGTAGAGAATGATTTTACACGTTTTTTATTTTTAGAATTTGTAAATGAAAGTGCGCTTTTTATTCATCATGCTTCAGAATTTTTAGCCTTTCGGCAACAGAAAATGATGATGGTAAATATGACATCAGCTGGTACGACGGAAGCTCAACTTTTAGCCAAGTAATTTGTCGGGGCTTACTTTCAAAAAAATTATTTAAGGCAATATTTAACAATGTTTACTTGTAAAGTAATTTAACAAATCACATTCGAAATCGCCCACGTTCATAGGTATAAAATTTCTTCACACTTTTTAAGGAGCAAAGGTTTTGAAAGAGTCAAAGCTCTGTGTCTATTGAATAGACTGCCGTCGATCTTTTTTTTTGGGGCTGAGCCTGGGCACCTCCTAATTTTTTCATGTAGATTTTTCTAAACATTTCAGAAAGTTTGGCGTTTGGGAAATTCTCGTGTTATTGTAGGTATTCATGAAATTATTTTATTTTAAAATTTTCCTCATATTTTTTCAATTCAACTTGTTCTGTCTTGGTGTCTATGCAAATCCAAACAGTATTGTCGCTCTTGATGTTAATGATGTGAGTTTTTTATTTCCGCTTAAAGGTGAGAAACCATTCCCAGCCATTAGCATTTCTGACGATCTTCATTTGCCTAAAAATATATTTGAAAAGGTTCTCCGCTTTGAAGACAAAACTTTAAAGATGGATCATCTCCCTTATTTGGATGGCAAATACCTTGGCGATATTCATCGCTGGTATGTTACTTCTTATCGCTTTGATCCTTGTGGAGAAGTCTTCAATTTAACGGAGTCTATTGATCCGAATAACGATGAGGCAATTTGGATTGCCGATCGCAAGACTGGATGCCAAGCCAGACTAAGAATTGTTGCTCAACCTTTTAATATTTTTGGGAATCCTGTAGCGACTGCACTACACCTCATTTATAAAATTGATCAAACAGAGGTAAAGAATCTAGTCAATTCGTTAATGAAAATAAAAAAGCTAAGCAAAACGGAGCTTTCACTTGAAACAAGTGGACTTCCCCTCATGCAACATCCGGCTTTGGTCATGGAGAGTGAGTCGTCTGATAAGAATTTAGTGGCCGAAGCCGTGCGTTCAGCTTTACTGACTGCGCTTAATGGTCCTGCTTTCAAGGGCACTACAGAGCGTCTTGAAATAGTAACCTTAAGTCTGCAGGTTGTTATTGATAAGTGGCGATTTGTTGGCGGCTATATTTCAAATGGCTCCTGGCAGAGATTTGTTACTAAATTTTCAAATCAGTTCAATGTTGTCTCAGATAAAAGCATAGGACTTGGAGTTGAAGAACTTGAGTGTAATGGCAATTCAATTTGCTTGTACCGCCCTAGCTATCAGCCCAAATCTTTAGAAACTAGTGGTTTGGTTTTAACCCAAATATTTCGTGATATTCCTGAAATGAAGGCCCTTCAAGTGCCTGGCTTTCGAAGTGAAAAGATTCAAATCGACAGTGAAACAATTGATAATTCTTTGAAAACCCATTTTTTCAATACCAACTGTGTGTCATGTCATTCTTCTTCTAATCTTCGCGATCCAAATGCTATTCATACTGACTTAAATTTGCCAACTGGAGTTACGCCATTTGTTCCGAAGAAATATCTGAGTGGATTAACCAATAACATTATTAACTTTGGGTATTGGGGCTCTGTCCCCCGGATTAGCAATCGAACAGCTAGTGACTCTGCAAATGTTGCCGCCGCAATAAATCAATATCTTGAAGTTGACAACCCATCGAATTCAATATTGGATTTAAAGTTATTTTGGAGCTGTTTAACAAATTCGACGGAATATTTAAAGTGTCTTACAAAATAGATTTAAAAATAATTTTTTTAAATAAAAATGCTTGAAAAATGAGAAATTAATCTCGCAAGCGAAAAATGATGTTTTTGGAGTGGTACAATGAAGAGTATAATAATTTCTGCAATAGTATTTTTGACCTTTAATACTATGGCTGCGAATGTTTCAGACCCCTATGATTTGAGTGCACTTGATGTTTTGGGAACTTGTAGCATAGGCACTCAACAAGAAGTGAACGCCGAACTTGGTTTAAGCTTTACTAAAGCTATTTTTGCTTGGCATATAGGCGATCAAGTGTCGATGCTTCATCCTGAATTTATCGCTTGGCATTCAGCAATGACTGATTTGTTAGTCTCTTTGCCAGTTTACCGTGATAAAGTGCCATTTAAAAATGGTCAATTCACAAAAGATTCAATAGTACAGACAATGGCATTTGTCGCCTATTCAAACGATAGTGAGGCATATACGGCCAATCTAAAAAGGGTTGATTGCATCGGAGATGACAAAGTTATTTTGGTTGCCGACTTCAAAAGTATGCAGATTCAACGAGACACGAACTCAGGCTGTATTACACATAAAGTAGCTTATGAATCGCCCTTAAAGATTGTTCTTCAGTTCAAAGATGCTAAGGTAAATGGCCTTTCAAAAAAATATGTTTATCGTTTTGATACATTTATAGATGAAAAAGTAACTGTGAAAGCCCGCGAAGATCTTGCGAAGCTTGTTGCAACTCAACCTGCTATGAAGCCAGAGCCTAGCAGCTGTAAAACTAGAAAAATGATACTTGATGAGTTCCAATCTCAAGTAAAAAACTAATTTGTATAATCGGTGCCAAAATTTTATAGGCACCGATTTTATTCGGAGTAGGGTTCGAGTATTCACTATGCACAGTTCAATTGAATCTTATAGCCATTCCTGATTTTGTAAGAGTACTTCACTCATGTTATCGATTTAGTTAAAGTTTTAATTGAATTTCTCTGAAGCCTGAGACTCTCCAAATTCGAAGTTTAGCATAAAAATAAGTAATTTTGCAGTCTTGCGGAATAATTTAAATTGCCTCAAAATGGGGAATGCTTGGGATTTTGC
>JAYVXS010000299.1:0-3351 GCA_043784965.1 Bdellovibrionales bacterium | reverse complement strand
CATTAAAGGCGCTCAAGGCAAGAATTGAATAGTGCGAATCGTTGGGCATTGAGAATTTAGTTTTAAAAATTAAAAATTCAGCCTCGGCGTTCTCAAATTCTTTCAATTCAAGAAAAATTACCGTTTTCAATGCATAAATAGTAATTTGTTCTGCATCAACCACATAAGCTCGCTCTATTAATCTTCGAGACTCATCATAAGACTTTAGCGCGAAGTAAGCTTCGGCTAGTCTCAGTATTATCCGGATTCTATTTGGTGACTCCAACAAAAACGACTCAAATGGCTTAAGGACTTCTTCATATTGTCGGCTCGCGAAAAAAACCTCCGCCAAGGAAAGTATTTTTTCTTCGTACTCATCATCATTATCTAAATTGTCATTCATTTTTATCTCCAACAAATGCAATTGAACTTATGCGGCGGCCAAATCAAGCTGCCGACTGGCTAAAACCATGTATTTCATTTTCAAATATCTTCACAAAGCAATCTCAATTGATGGGACCGAGTTTTTTCAATTAATGTAAGGGTTGCTATGGCCACTTTTAGTCTCTTGCCGCAGAAAACTAAGGTATAGACAATGTCAGTTCCCTTAGTACAAATAATACTCTTGGAGTTAATATCTTCATTTACTGTAGTCTTATCAACTACACAATTCCATTTTGATTTTTGAAGTTTGATTTTAATTTTGTCTTCAGCTAACGCAAAAATCTTTTCTTCCCCGTCTGGATAGGTGACGGTTAGTTTCCAAGTATCAAAAGCTAAGCAAGGCAGACATACATATGACAATGAAAAGCAAATTACAATGCTTAGACATCTAAATCCTCGTAATGACATGCCTCACTCCAATATTTTTATTTGATTAGTTAGTTTTAACTTGGCAAACACCGCCACTGGTCCTCGCCGCGGCTCTGCATGATTGAGCATCATAGTAAAAGCAATCTGTAGAAATTCCTGTGACAACACAAAATTGACCGCCACCAGATGGCGCTCTTGTTTCGTCGCTATTTGTTACGCAAGCACCCGTATTACCGGCGGCCTGTTGACAGCTTCGTAAGTCATAATAATAACATTGCTTACCAGATGAAAAAACAACGCAGAAGGGGGCTGCTACTGCTATCGAAGCAGAACAAATTGAAACTACCGCCACGACCATAGTCAAAAATATATTCATATTATTGTTTCTCCTATTTATATTTGAATTGATTTACAATTCATAAATTTTAAATCTCATTATCCAATCATCAACCGCCTGAGGTACTTCAAATGTTTAAGCACTTAACCCAATTACTCTGCAAACCTCATCATAAGACATTCCAAAAGTTGCTTTAAACCAATTGTCTACAAAATCATGATGATTGCTTGAGCCCTTAAGGCATTTCATTACAGTTTCTATTTGAGTTTTGGACATCATATTGTCCGGTACTTTGCAATACTTTGATTCCCAAGCTTTTTCAATTCTAGTGGTTAATTCTTTATCCAGTCCGCTGAAGCTTTCCTTAAGCCAATCTACAGCTGAGACTGTATTTTTCTTTTTGGCCGAGAGTCCAATTTCACTATTATCGGTGTCATAAAACGAATCAACTACTTCAAGTTGGTTGTTCATTGGTAATTCATGGTTACTGCCATCAATTTTAAAGCTTGATTTCCCAACAAGGAGATAGGTAAGCGCAAAATCAGTAGCTGGATATTTTAGAGAACGCGACTCACTTCTATATCGAGTCTCAGTGTCATTTCGATAGCGGACTTCAGTGCGCACACGAGTAACCCTAACTGTTTTTGTTTTCATCATTCCATTTTCAAAATAGTATTCCGGTTCATAGGCTGTATAAGGTATGGAAACTTCATAGGGCACTTTGATAGCTACTTGATAGGGTATTTTTACTTCATAGGAATGGACTTTAATGGTCGATTGCTCCGTATAGTTACCTGAATACTTTCCAGAAATATTCATTTTTAATGGCCCTGAGCCAGCAAGATAGTATGGTGTCGACTTTAATCCATCTAACAACCGCTCCGAAAGGTTTGATAGTACTTCTTTCGGCAGGTTTGCTATATTTCCCGAAAGTACCATGCTACCATATGTCTCCCGTTGCAGATTCTGGCTAGAGGCAGGCATTCGATTTGGGAACTGAGTGTCTTTTGCTCCCCAAAACATACAATATTTTTTTGCAAATTCCTGTGAGTAATATCCTTGCCCCTTATCACCCAATTTCAGACACTGCTCGACCCCATGCTTGATTATTGTAGCAATTAGTTCGTCTTGACGTTTTCGTGTGGCGCCAATTGAAAAAATATCCTTGAATTTGTCATTGAAAAATTTTGCTTTGAGTATCTTGCCGGACTTCAATTCAGCCTTAACATGGTCCTCAACCCAACTGTAAAGTAAATTCATTTCCTCTAATTGAGTTGAAAAGGCAGCGCCCCCTGGCGATGTTTCCCATTTATTTTCGTCTGAAATAATCGCTGCTAGTTTTTTGATTGCACCCTCAAAATCGTCAGATAAGCGTTGCTGGCGTACTTCAATTAGGCGATTTTCTATTATTTTCTGTCGTGACTTTTGGAGTCTTTCTTTTGCGACGCCGTCCTTTGAATCGTTACTCAATATTTGCTCGTATAAAGTCGCGGCGGCGATAAATTCTCCATCCTTAAAGCTCTTTTCTGCTCGCTCTTGAATACTTGTGCAGCCGAAGGCCACAACCGTGAATGCAATTGCGACGAATTTATTAGCGCTTTCCATTTATACTCTCTCAATCTTAATTCTATATTTTCTACCGGCATCATCAAACGTAACAGAACTAATCACTCTCTCAGTTTGCCCATCAATTAGAAGCTCATCCAACGAAAGCGATAAGTAATCAGCAAGCCTCTTTAGATGGTTTACATTTTTAAATGACGGCGTTCGTTTCGCATTTACCCACTCGTGCAATAAAGTTTTAGGAATCTCAAGTTCTCTTGCGATCTGTGACAAATTCTTATCTTTCAATTTTTTCTTAAGAACATCAGAGAAGCTCATAATCAAAACTTTCGGAGAGAAAGTAAACTAGCTTTAGGTAAGTTCGGATATCGGTACAATTGTTCGCAACATCGAACGATTTCGCCCCAATATAAATCATGGAAATTTTCGTGACAAATTTTCATAAATTGGTTTTGCGAAGTGATTCTTTAATGGATTGGTTCTTCGGATCTAAGAATGAGTAAAGATTCAACTCACTCAAATTGCCTAGAGAATGTGAATAGAGATTTGTTGTCGTTAGGGACGAGTGCCCCATATTTTCTTTGACTGTCGTAAGGCTAACTTTGCTTTCAATCAACATTGAACAATAGGTATGTCTGAGGCTATGGCAGCTCAAACAC
>JAYVXS010000298.1:0-10807 GCA_043784965.1 Bdellovibrionales bacterium | reverse complement strand
TTCATCAGATTTCTGTTGCAATCGCCGCTTCGCTAGTCTGGGCGCTTCGCTCCTGGCGTTTTCGAGACCTTTTCATTGCGACAACCTGCTTTGAGGTTGTCGCAATGAAAAGGTCTCTCAAGCGCCAGGCCAGTCTGCGAATCAGCGATTGCACGACGAAACTGATGAAATATCCGGGTTAACATTGGTAAAATTTGGTAAAATTCAGTAAAATTCAGTAAAATTCAGTAAAACTCTCAAGTGACAAATTTGGTCGCCGCTTTTGAAAACATTCCGTATTTAATAGACAGCTCATTTATGGTAAAAAGAAAGCCAATGAGGTTGTTATGAAATTTATTTCTTTTATTTTATTCGTTTTCACAAATGTGAATGCTTTAGCTGCTGCTTCAGATGCAATGTGTGTATTCGATCATAAAGACTATGATTCCCCTGGCTTTTCCATTCCCTATAGAGATGGTCTTCATATTAAGGGTCATTTCGGCTGTGAATATATTTGTTCCTGTAAGGAGAAAATGGCCCGAGTGATGCACGTATTGGATGAAAGCCATTTTGATATGAAATTTTCTGACGGTACAGGCGGGCCAAGTCGAGCGAAATGGTTTATCTGTCCGTTCTCGGTGCGCAGTGATTCTTGGAAGCCCATAATGACCTCTGGCGAAGATGCATTACTTTACGGAGCTAAGATCGTTGCCTATCAAACTCAAATTGATGATACGCCACGGCCAGCCAGTGCGTTCTTTACTCCGAAAAAAACCAAGGATGTAAATTCGGCGCAAATTAAGGCTTGGGCCGAGAAAGAATGTCAGTAGTTACTGATTTTCAATTTTTTAGCCATGTTTTAAATGAGCAGCTATGTATGAGTCTTGAGAACTGTAGTCAGCCGCAAGAACATTCAGTGAATGATGAGATTTCGCAAAGCGAGGTTCTGCTGCATTATCCACAAGCGGTAGCTTTAGAATCCCTTGATCGCTAATTGCAACTCACCCTCAATCGGACCTTAATCTAAAGAAGGCGCTATTAGATATATTGAGAAGTGGATCACATTCAAGATATGCCCTGATCTCAACGGCGAGCAAAAAATTATTTAAAAAACTATAGGTACAAGAGTAACTGCTTGTGAGGTGTTTTCGCGATTCGCATTAACAAAGAGCGCGAATTATTTTAACGAAGGCTAATTGTTGTCTGATTTTTTGTCCTAAAAATCGGAACTATATTGAGAAGAACAAAGGATCTGGGCTTCGTTTGGAGTTTTTTTACGGATAATGTTTTCTAAACAACTTACAATCTGCTTTCATTCACATTTTTTTCGGGACCTGAGCTCGCTATTCTTATGGTTGAGATTCATTGATCTTTTTGAGGCCAGTCAAGTTTGGAACGACCTCGATGTTTAAATGAAATTGTCGAATGAGCGCATCTACAAAAAAAGTTCATAGTCAAAAATATTGCCTATTTAATTTGAACGTGGTAAAAGCAGCACGCAACAAAAAACTAAAACCGAGAGACTCATCTCTCAATTACAAAAGGATAGAAAATGAAAAATATAATGTTTGCACTTGCGGCTGCTACAATTGCACTTGCTGGTTCTTCTGCATTTGCAGGACCAAAACTTGAACAACCTCTTTGGACTTGCGCATTGACTTTTAGTGCTGCTGGTGGCGGATTTCAAGTTCTAATTGGGCATTATAAAATGTCAGGACCTGGCGAAATTAATTGTGTAGACATTGCTGGAAACACTGAAAAACTTCCTGTAACAGTTTCATTTGGCACAAGTCCAGTTGCTGCTAACCTAGCACTCGCTCAGTTCCAAATGGTAGGTTTAGCTACTGGCATTGGCGTTGCTACTGGTCCCCAAGCTTTACTTGGTAAGTACTATACAGTTTCTGCTCAAGGTGCTTTTGCTGTGGGCGCATCTGCTAATCTAGCAGTTCGCGGCGGAGCTGAAGTAGCTACGCTAAATGTAGGCCTAGGTCTTATCGCTGGTGCCGGAGCACAATTGGGATTCACCAAAATGAGAATTGAAGCTCGCAAATAGTTTTTACTCCAGCTATTATTTTGAATTTAATATTGGGACTGCGTTATTCGCGGTCCCTTTTTTTTTATATCCCTCCTTCGAAAGATCAAATTCATTTTGAAAATGAAAGTCTAAGAGCTTGAGGCTATCTATGAGCCTCTGATTGTCTTTTTTCAAGGCAATTGAAATCCTAAATTAGCTCATCCTATGCGGTAATTTGCGGCTTTTATTTGGAATTAAATTGAATTGGACCGAATGCTGCTTTTTTTTATCGACAGAGTAGATTTTTGTGAAATACTAGGCGCAATAAATTTACCAGAAGCGGGAATAAGAAAATGAAAAAAATCAAAGTTGTAAATCCAGTTGTCGAACTAGACGGCGACGAAATGACACGGGTAATATGGAAGTTCATTAAGAATAAACTCATCATGCCTTATCTCGAAATTGATATTAAATATTTTGACTTGGGAATTGAGTCCCGCGAAGCAACCGAAGATAAAGTGACTTTCGAGGCAGCTGAAGCAATTAAGAAATTTAATGTAGGAATTAAATGTGCGACGATTACTCCTGATGAAGATAGGGTTAAGGAATTCAAGCTTAAGCAAATGTGGAAGTCACCAAACGGCACCATTCGAAACATCTTAGATGGGACAGTTTTTCGCGAACCCATTATCTGTAAAAATGTCCCGCGTCTCGTTCCCAACTGGACAGCACCTATCATGATCGGTCGACACGCATTTGGTGATCAATACAAGGCCGTTGATTTCATAACCAAAGGCAAGGGTAAGCTAACCATCAAGTTTCAGCCTGAAAACGGTGATGCTACGACTCACGAAGTATTTAACTTTAAGGGTGATGGCGTAGCTCTAGCTATGTATAATACCGACGAATCAATCCGGGGATTTGCAGAGAGCTGTTTCAATATGGCGCTCAGTAAAAAATGGCCGCTTTATTTTTCATCAAAGAATACCATCTTGAAAAAATATGATGGACGCTTTAAAGATATTTTCGAAGAGCTCTATGAGAATCAATTTAAAGCTAAATTTGCAGCAGCTGGAATTACCTATGAGCATCGCTTGATTGACGATATGGTGGCCAGTGCCTTGAAATGGCACGGTAACTTTATTTGGGCCTGCAAGAATTATGATGGTGATGTGCAATCAGATACCGTGGCGCAGGGCTTTGGCTCACTTGGCCTTATGACCTCCGTATTGATTACCCCAGATGGCAAGACGATGGAGGCAGAAGCAGCACATGGCACCGTAACTCGTCACTATCGGTTGCACCAACAAGGCAAATCAACATCAACGAATCCGATTGCCTCAATATTTGCTTGGACTCGGGGCCTGGCATTTCGTGGAGAGCTCGACAAAACTCCTGAGCTGGTTAAATTTGCCAGCACACTTGAAAAAGTTTGTGTTGAAACCGTCGAAGCGGGTCATATGACCAAAGATCTTGCGGCCTGTATTTATGGAGGTGATATTCCGCCCGGAAAGTTCATGAACACTGAGGCCTTTTTAGATGTTATCAGTGCAAATCTTGAAAAAGCCCTAAGCTAAGAGAGATTTTTTATGAAGTGTATTTTTTGCATACTTATTGTGGTTGGAATCAGCCGATTTGCTCTTGCGGAAAAGCCAACAAACTTAAATATTCACTCAGCGATTCGCTACCCTGGCCAAATACTTTCAGGCTGTCTATTTTGGGAGAACTAATTCAATGAAGAGTTGGAGGCTTTGGTCAGTTGAAATTGCGAGAATAGGATCTAAGCCAAAAGCAGAGAACAAAATTTGGTAAAAAACAGCCTGCCTGTTGAGCAACTTTTGCCGTCCTTTCGCACCCACGAGACAGTTTTCTAAAAGCTCAGTCTTAAGTCGTTGATCGACAACCTCTAAGCTCATGCCGATATGGGCCTGGCCGCTACTAAGGTGAATTAAAACTTTTTGCCCTGAAGTAGAAAGCTTTGTGACTTCGCCCCTACCCGTAATTTGCAGGTCAGCATTTAAAAAATGAATTTGATCGCCAAATTTAAAATTTGGCCCGGTGCTGGCATCAACCAAGACTTCTGTATTTTTAACACTCACAATATTTTGGGCGTTAGCGACACTCGCACAAATTAAAAAAAGAAAAACTAGTATGTGTTTCAGTTATCCCTCGATTCCTGCAGTTGCTATTTGTTTAAGGGGCTTCCGCCAGAATTGCAAGAGGGATCAGTCGCATTAAGAATCTTATCGACCCGGCAAAATACGGCCCCATTTGGGACCCATGCTCCAGTTTTACTGCATGTCAAAAAGTAGGGTGTAGTGAACTGAAAGTTTTGAATGCCTTGTCCAGATTTAAGGGAGACATTAGTTGTATCACAAGAAACTACTGCGCCCGCAGGTTTGGTAACATTGAAAGTAGTGGTCGCTACCATTTGAGGCCCCATTCCCAAATAGACTTTATTTGGACATAGTAATCGTACATCACAAGTAAATCCGACAGAGAGCGGAAGGCACTTCTTAACTGCTGCTGCCGGCCTCGGTTTATGCCGTTGAGCTGGAATGGGTGTGAGCATTGGGGTTGGGATTGCGATCGAAATCGGAGTTGGAATAGGAATTGGAATAGGAATTGGAATAGGAGTTGGAATAGGAGTTGGAATAGGAATTGTGACTTGCGTCGGAGTCGAAAACGCTGCCGAAGTCGGCGTTGACGTCACTTTGAGGATTTTTATTTTTAGCATCTGGCTAGTTGCCACAGTGCCGGTTGAATCCACGACAGTTAAAGAAACGCTGCCGGATGAAGTAAATGCAAAAGTACATCTCATGCTCTGAGAAGGTGAAGAGATTGCCGCGCCATTGGCGCAGAAAGAGGAGGCATTTGATGTATATACAAAAGTATAATTAAAAGGGGGGGTGCCACCGACAATGACGGCGGTAATGTCTTGTGCGACACCCGGATGGAGACTTTCGTTCGGCGCATTTAGAGCCACAGAAAAATTTTGGCTACCGACAACTATAACGGCGCCATCCTTAACCTGAGCTTTCTTTGCGGGAGGACTGGATGCTGTATTCGCACCGTCACCATTTGGATAAATCATAATTAAAAACATCAAACCAACTATTATCACAAAAACGAAAACTGAAATAAAAATCATAAATTTTTTCAAATTGAGTCTCTCTTTCAGTTTTCCAAAGCAGAATTAAATGACTCGCCGTTTATTCATATGAAATGCAAAAATTTCGTCTTCGTGGTGACACCAGTTTTTAGCTTTGTCCAATGGCTTTTTATACATCTTTGAACAGATGGTTGGCACGAAGAATTTTGCCAGAAAAAGCATTAAAGAGCGGAAATTAGATATTGGCACTAGCCCGGATATTTCATCAGTTTCGTCGTGAAATCGTTGATTCGCAGACTGGCCTGGCGCTTGAGAGACCTTTGAGTGAGGCGTAGGACCCAAGATTCAAGTGCCCTAAATAGGGTCGCAGCCGTGTGATTGCCGCTGCCGTAATAATTTTTTCTGCCAATCAATAGGTACCCACGCTTTAAATCAATACAGTCTGAATTATGAAAACTCAAAAGCAAAAAAAGTGACGTCGTCACTGAGCGGAGCTTGATTGCGAAACTCAGCCGATTTTTCAACGATAATATCAACCACACCCTTTAGATCGAGACCTTCATTTTTTGCAAGAGTTAGAGCTTTCATGAGACCACGCTCATCCCATGTTTTGGCCTTTTGATTCTCAATATCAGTTAATCCATCCGTATATATAAAGACCATATCTCCAGCTGCGAAATCAATGCTTGTTTCAGTGTAACGACTTGTGATGTCCTGACCCAGTCGCGCGCCTTGAATCTCTGACATGAGTGGAATCAGACTATTCTTAGTGATTGGCTCATTCGACTTTTTAATCAAATAGGGAGTCGTGTGGCTGGCATTTGCATAGGTCAACTTATTATTGTCGGGGTCAATGCAGGTAACAAAAAAAGTCATTTGAATTTTGCCCTTTGACGAAGCGTAAATAGCTCGGTTCAATAGCAGTAGAAAACTTGAAGGCGTTAAACTTGGACTTGCTTCAATCAGAGAAACCGCCGATCTGGCTGCACTTGTGATTAACGCGGCTGGCGCGCCATGTCCGGTGGCATCTCCAATACAGGCAAAAACTTTGTTTCTGGATTTAAAATAATACCACCAATCTCCACTGCATTCGCTCGCCGGCTCGTAGTAACCGCTGATGGACACTCGATCAATTTTAGAGTTATTTTCTGGAAACAGCGTGTCTTGAACGATTTTCGCAGTCTCGAGTTCTTTTTCCATGCGAGCCTTCACGACATTGTCTTTCATCAAATCAGAGATTTTTTCTACCATCGTGTTAAAGTTTTTAGAAAGATTGCCAATTTCGTCTGAAGAATTTATTTCTAAGACGACATTGAAGTTCCCTGCCGCTATCTCGGTTGTTGCCGAATCAAGAGTGCTGAGCTGATTTGTTATTTTCTTTGAAAAATAAATTGCGAGAATGACTGAAAGCGAAATAATCGCTAAGAAAAATAGTCCGGCTCTCAATAAGAGAGTATCGATTACTTGAAGTGCCAAACTTCTCCCAACTGTTGAAATTGAAATGAGATTCGAGACTCCAAGTTTTGAATAAGAAACAATATCGGGTTGTCCGGTGGGACCGAAGGTTTCTTCAACTCCATCAGGAATAGAATCACTACTTATTTTTTTGAAAAAATCCCAGGTCTTTAAAGTTTGAATTGGAGTCTCGATTTTTGATTGAAGCAATACTTGGCCATCTGATCTTGCAATGAAAATGTCATAAATTGGAGACTTTTTTATAAGAGTCGAAAGTCCTTCTTCGTGGTCGACCGAAGAGATGAAGTAAGTCGTCGGATCACCATCCATCAGAACTTTTTGTGAGAAAACAAGATACTCTGTGTCCGAGCTGAACAGTCGAAAAGAAATGGTATCTTGATATGCCTGGTTCTGAACTTGATCAATTATAAGGTCGAAAGATCGTCGTTTGTCTTCATCCAAATCTGACTTTTTCATTACTGCAATATTTTCGTAATTTTTGCCGTTCCACTTGTTGAGAGAAACTTCGATTAAATTTTCGTTTTTATTGAAAAGATTTTGGACACTTTGGCCAAAAGTTTTTTTGCTAAAGTCGAATTCAGAGACAAAAAGTGACATTTCAGAGGAGTGCATGCGCAGCTCTGTTCTAACTTGAGTAGCAAAACCTTTTGAATTGGCCGCGCTCAAATCAAAAATATACGCAATTTTATCTTGTTTAAACAGACGCACAGACAGTGCCAAAAAAATGACAAGCGAAAGCCCTGTCAATGTTAGTATAAGAATAAGAAGTTTATAACGTAATGACATTTATATCTGACCAAAAAAATTAGAGAAGCCAATACTTGAAGTTAACACGCCTATTGGGGCGATACAACCAAAGGCAAGGCAACTCGACTAAGGGCTCGAAAGCCAAAAAATTTGTACCTATATAAAATGATCTCAGCTGAATCTCATGAAGTCTCATTTTAAGCCGATAAGGAGTTAAGTGAGACACTTATGTTAGCCAGAAACAAAGACAAAAAAACTCGCAGCGAAATTTTATTAATTCTCGGTATGCTCTTTACCTTTTTCATATCGATCTACTGTATTTTTTTTGACAACAGTATTTTTGGACTCGTTGCGACCTCAAACTTAAAAAGTCATCAGCCTGTTGTGGGACAAATCGATGAGTTCAAACGAGATATTCGTCGAAAAGATTCGAATTCGATTTTGTGGCAAGAGGCGAAACGAGGAGATAAGATTCGAGTTGGTGATCGTATTTTCTCAGGCAAGCAGTCAAGTCTTCATATAGATCTTGAAGGTGGTGTGAGCTTCGATCTTGGAGAGAATAGTATGGTGATTTTCTCGACCGCTGAAGGAAAATCTATCGCAAATCTCAACTTCGGAAAAATGAAAGTCGAAGTCGACGGCAGTGTTAAGATTGCCGTTAACGGAAAAGTTCAAACCATCAAAGGAAAAAAGTCTCAAGTCGAAGTTTCGGTAGACTCAAAACAAAAAACGAAGTTTCGAGTTTTGCGAGGGGCCGCTGAGGTTGTGAGTGAATCTCCGCAGAAAGCAAATGTTAAGCTGGTCAAAAATAAAGTTCCAGTTATACAGATCAAGCCAGATGCGATTGTTGTCACGCCTCAGTTGGTTCCGCGTTCGGCGCAAACAAGTTTTAATTATACCGATCGTCTCTATGATTTTTATGAAGCGAGCAGCCAAAAACTATCACTAAGAGATCAACGACGTAGCCAAATTCAGCGTGCTGTGAAGCTCGAATGGGACACAAAGGGTATTGTGAGACAAATTGAAGGCCAATTATCGGCCAATGCGAGTTTTGAAGCACCAATGCAGTCTTTTGAAAGCGAGGCCGATTCTTATCAGCTTAAAACAGTCTGTTTAGGAAAAAATTTTTGGCGAGTAAAGGCTTCTAACACCGATTGGTCTCAGCCAGTCCAATTTTGGGTGACGCCACAGCCATTGGGTGTTCTTCCGCCACGGCTTCATCTTGCAGCTTCAACATATTATCTTGTGTCCGATCGAGTGCAGGTGAAGATCGCAATTGAAGCCAGCGCACAACTTTCTAATTTTGTGGTTGAATACTCAAACTCTCCCAATTTCTCTTCTGCAGAAACTCAAGTTCGATTTAGAAAAACTAAGAACATTGAATTTGGTGTCACCGGGCCACAAGATGTTTATGTCCGCGCCAAAGGCGTCAATACTTCGACCGAGCTTACGAGCTATTCTCAGGCAGTAAAAATTCGAGTTCGCGAGGCACCAATGCCTATCGTGCCAAGCCTCGCCGAAAAAGTTTATCGTATTTTTCCGGATCAAAATCTCGATGTGGAGTGGGCTCCGGTTGAACATGCTCAAGGTTACGAAATTCAATTGAGAGATCACACACATCAGATCATCGAAAACCAAAAGTTGCGTCAAAACCTTCGCCAATTTAAGATTTCAAAAGTTGGCAAGTATGAAATCCAATTGAGTTCGATCGATCGCTTCGGAAGAAAAAGCACAGGCGCTTTTGCGAAGGTGATCGTTGAACCACGACTTATCAATCCCATTTTATCTCGACGAATAGCTCAGCCGCAAGTACGAAAGGTTAGTTCAGTTTCAGAGATGAGTACGACACAAAAGATGGATTCGCTCCTCAATATCAATCAAAAATATTCGAGTTCAACTATCGAAATAAACGGTGGCGGAGAGACCGCCATTTCGTCACAAGATCTTTCAACTGGAGTAACGGCCTATCACGAGAGTTCTTCGATCAGACTCAAAGTGACGCATTGGTTAGTTCATTCAGGATTTGAAGGCTTTTTCGGAACAAAAATTGCTGATCTTAATTCTGCGAGCAGCGAGGTTTCGTCTGTGCAGGTCGAAGCACGCTACCACTATCGCTGGAGTATTCCGTGGAATCTCTTTTCAAACATAAACGCAACTCAATTCTCTTTAGTTGGCGGTTACGAATACTATCGCAATGGCAAAACTGACACTTTTTCACCAGGTTATGACATTCTGAAAGCAGGATTTGCTTTGACCTTTCCAGTTTTAAAACGTTGGGATGCCGGTGGAGAAGTCTTGTACGGTAAAGCTTTCGACTCAAGCACTCAGTATGAAATTTCTGGTAAGGCAAACTACTATATTCGATCGGATTGGACGATTGGAGTAGGCTACCGCATTCATCTCTTTGATGCCGGCAGCGCAGCCAGCGCACCGAGCAGTGGAATCCCGTATCGAGAAGGCTCCGGAGAAGCTTTCTCTGCGATTAGTAAGCATTTTTAGGGCCGATTATACTAAATTCTCTCAAAAAATTGTCTCGTAAACATCATAAAATTATCGAACAAAATCCATGCTATCTCAATTTGTGACAAATCCATTCGTGTTGAGTTCAAACTATCTCAGAAAGATGCATTAAGAAATTTGAGCTCGACCATGATCCTGTCGATAATAAGTGAGTATGAGCAAAATATTGAACGTTTTCAGATTGTCTTCATTTGGGTTTACTTTGTTTGCCTTCATTGGTCTGTCGAGTTGCGATAAGCAAGTCTCAGATTTTGTGAAGGGTGCCGTGCCCTCGGCTGGTGATTTTGTAAAATTAAATTTTCAAAAAACAGAAATTATTGTATCAGGTATGGTTCCTGCCAACGGCGCCTCGCCGCTTGTGGTGGTTCTTCAACTCAAAAATTCTGATAACTCGTCAGTGCCGAATTATCTACCAAAGTATTCAGTCAACTCAGCCTCTGGGGTTTTAGCCTCTAGCTGTACTGCAAGTGATGCAAATGGTGTTTCAGCCTGCGTTGTTAAATCTACGAGCCCTGGGATAAAATCTTTTCAGTTGACTAACGCCAAAGTGGGTTTAGCTAAGAATATTGAATTCGGTGAGCCCCAGGGGTTTCAAAAGTTAAGCCTGGTATCAGGCGCACTCATGAAGGCAACAAGTCCGCAGGGCTCAAGTTTACAGGCAAGCTTTGGCAGTCCGCTTGCTGGAGTAAAGCTTAAAACTGCAGGTGGTTACACCGTGAGCTTTGGCCTGCAAGGTGTTGTGAAATGAGAGCTCTAAACAAAAATAACCTCATTCAAAGTGCGACATTTTTGTTTTTCTTAATTTTGAATTCAAGTGCCTCTGCAGGCATTGGCCCCCAAGGTTTAACTTTGCAAGGTACGATTCTAACAGCGAGTCTTCTTCCCGAAGAATCCGCCAGTGTGGTCTTCACTATTCAAATTAAATCTCCTGGTACTGAAGGCTGTTTGCTCTTTCAAGA
>JAYVXS010000297.1:0-10829 GCA_043784965.1 Bdellovibrionales bacterium | reverse complement strand
CCGGATATTTCATCAGATTTCTGTTGCAATCGCCGCTTCGCTAGTCTGGCCGCTTCGCTCCTGGCGTTTTCGAGACCTTTTCATTGCGACAACCTGCTTTAAGGTTGCCTCAATCAACTGAGTTGAATCGCAGGCCCCATCCACAAGCTATTTCAATTTTATTTCCTCAAATATATTCGGATGATGAGCTGCAGCGTTTGCTTCCACTTCAATTCTAAATTTTTCAACGTTCTACTTGGTCTTTTTAAGAAAACCAATGACGTCCATACCAGTGCAGCCGCATAAAGCTGCCAACACCAAATTCTTTGGCGTTGGCGCAGTCTCATCACCGAATGGCTTTACGGCATCCATCGCCACGCCCAAACCATTAATGTTGGCTCCGAACTTAAATTTTCCGGTCCAATCACAATCAATTTTCACTGGCGACGCTCATTCTTTCATTTTACCTTTTTTATAATGTTTGGACATATGTCCGCACATTTCATAGCCACCAGCATCTTTGCACATTGCACGAAAGGCCGACTTGCAATCCATTCCTGTTTTTCCGGACTTTAAACAATCGGCGGCCTCCTGATGAGCCTTGGCCATTTTCTCATGCATTTGCATGCGCGCGTGAAACTCTCCAGTCTCTTTAGCAGGAGTTGATTCGGCAGCGTAAGCGTAAGTGTCAATGCCAGTGCCAATGCCAGTGCCAATTCCAGCGACAATACTTAAACCAAAGAACGCGATCATTAGAATGGGCTTTTTCATTGCTGCTCCCTATTTTTTAAAACATCAATTGATTCTGTTGCGGCCTCGCAAGCTTCTCATTCTGAATTTGGCGGTCAACTAGTTTGCCAAGACCGTTTAGCTCTCGGGCCACAAGCTGTAAAATATCGTCAGCCGAAACAAGCCCATGAGCGTTGCCGCCCTCGTCAGTTATAATGATCCTGCGAACGCCTTCACGCTCCATTTGATCAACCACTGCGGCTATCCCTTCGCTGTGTTTGACTCGAACAACATTCTTCGACATAACCTCTTCGACCCTAGTACTGAGAGGTAAATTTTCAGCGACTACGCTGAGGACGATATCTCGATCAGTCAAAATGCCGACGGGTTTGTTTTTGCCGTTAGCTTCGACAACTACGACACCTCCGACATGATGTTTTTTCATTAGCTGTGCGGCATATTGGAGAGAGGCCCCACGTTCAACACAAACTAAATTTCTGGAACCCAAATCTGAAATAGGCATAAATCCTCCTCCTTAAAAAAGACGCCGGAGCTTCACTTGAGAAGCTCCGGCGAATGCTCAATGAATGGCAATTTGTTTAGATTTGCCGGACTCTGCCTTTGGTACTGTAAGAGTCAGAACACCGTTCTCGAAATGCGCATCCACCTTTTTTTCATCTACAGGTGCCGGCATTGTGAAAGTTCTAATATAAGATCCGTAACGCAGCTCGGACAAATATCTCTTTTTGCTCTCGCTCTTTCTTTCTTCTTTTCGCTCGGCACGAACGGTTAATTGATTGCCGTCAGTTTCAACTTTAATCTGATCTTTTGCAATACCGGGGAGATCAAATTTCATAGTGTATTTACCCTCATCCTCTAGAATTTCAGAAGACGGACTAAACGAGAAGGTATCGATTTCATTTGTCATTTTCATACTCGTATTCATGAAGTCGTTGAAGAGCCGATCAAAGGACTCTTGCGCTCCCGAAAAATCACGAAATGGACTTAAGCTTCTATTGTCAAACCAACGTGTTAATGAATTAGCCATAAAAATCCTCCTTATGGATTGTGTCAGTCACTTGCTTAGCAAACATAATGCCACCTTAAAAATATTTATTTTTAGAAGTTTATATTGTTCTCAATAAACAAAGCATGGACTCAGCTCAACTAGCTGCACTTGAGAAAGACAAAACACAAGACTAAAATCCAACTAAACAATTTCTCTTGAGACAATATTGAAGATTTTCGAGACAAATTGTCATGAACGACCAAGCCTCTAAAACAATGCATTTTGAATAATCTTAAACTTCTAGTTTGTCTCGCACTATAGCGTGAGAAGTAGGCTTGGGTTTTGGTACTTTATAAGCTCACCTAGTATAGTTTGGGCGAATGGCATTCCCCGAATGGTCCGTGTTTTGCAACTCAAATGATTTGAACTACAGAGCTGACAGAAGGGGCTTATTTAACCAAACGATCAAGTCATGTGGGGCGAAATGACCAGGGAGAAGAAAATGAATTCATCAACTGAAAGAAATAAAATAATTTGGGCAGTGGATTCTAGGCAAAATCCGAAGGAAGCCAAGAGCATCATTAAGGAGTTACGCATCTGGGCTAAACATCTCAACTGTGATGTCCAACCGGTTTCGGTGTTTTCTAAAACTGCGTTGAATTTTCCAACCGAAATGGAGCAATCATGGCAAAGCAGGTACGAAGACTTCGCACAGAAGTCTTTAGATCGATATCTCAAAAAAGCTGGAGCGCGTGACTTCTTAGCGCCCGGATTTGTCTTCGCCAAGACAACTTCGAAACGTAAAATGGCTACGGAAATGGCTCATTTCGCAGAAGAGAATAAGGTGCTGCTCGTGTTTGCTCATACCCGGGCAAAAAAAACATGGAATCCATTTAGACTTGGCGGTTTTGTCGAGACCTTGGTCTCAACTTCAAAAGTTCCGGTTCTATTACTTAACCCTAAATCTCTAGCATCAAATCGCTTTTCAAATATACTATTTGCTACTGATTTCAGTCGTGAATCAAAAAATGCCTTTATGAGGCTTGATCCTTGGGCAAATGCATTAGCCTCTAAAATTTTGCTTTACAATCAGGTAGAAACCCCAAATATCTATCCCCTAGAATTTTATGGAGCAGCCCAAACCGAAACATTCAATACGGACATAATAGTTAAGGATGCCATCGCGGCCAGAACAAAGAAAGCCGCGAAGTGGGCCGCGAGTTTGCGTGGGCAAAATATCAAATGCACGCCGCTAATTCGAAAACAGAAAAAGGATCTTGCTACCGATATCATCGACACAGCTAAAATGAACAACGCAGATCTCATCGTAATGGCTAGCAGTAGTGGTCCGCTTTCCCAAGCAATTCTTGGCAGCGTGCCGCGAGATGTATTGCTGCAAGCGGGCTGTCCAGTGCTGGTCTTCTTTCGTCCAAAAGCAGTTCGAAAGCATGTCGATAAGACAAAATTGAAAGCAAATATCGATGGACCATCTAAAACACACAATTTACCGCAAGCTGAAATTCACTCGCATTAGCAAAGTTACAAAAGATTTTCACTAGCAAAACAATCGATAGGCCGATCCCAGGCCTTTTCAATTGCTCGATTTAAAGTAATGGATTTTGCGGCTTGAGAAATATAATTTGTTGCTTGAAGGTGCATATCAAACCAATGCACCGCTTGCTTTGAGACCTCCTCAAGAGTGCCCGACTCTTCAAATAGATGAGTGGCTCCCTTTACGATGGATAGCTCTGAAAAGCGCAAATGTTTCTGGGCTTGGCGATTTAGTTCTATAACCTCGAAACCCTGACCATCTAGTGAACAGACATTTCTGAAACCCGATATAGTATAGCCGACGACGAATCGGATTTGTACTCGTGGATTTCGGTCAAGGCACTCCGCATCATTAATACTTTGCCGCACGAACAAATTAAGAAAGATTTAAAGATTCAGTGAGCGGCCCCTTGAGCCAACCATGAATAAATTGTTGGACCGATGGATCTGGGTGACTTTTAGTTTGCTCTGCATTGCCTGTTTCAAAAATCGATTTATTAGCAACGAAAATAATTCTCCCAGCCAATTGATAGGCTCGATAAACATCATGAGTCACAATTACCAAAGTCATCTTCATTTCATCAGTGATCTTTAAAATGAGATTGATCATATCATCACTATTAACCGGATCAAGCCCACCAGTTGGGTCATCTAAAAAAAGAGTGGCAGGAACAAGTGCAATGGCACGGGCGACGGCTAGTCTCAAACGCATTCCTCCAGATAACTCAAAAGTGGAAAGTCGACTCGCATGCTCTAGATTAACAGCCTTCAGGCAATCCAAAACTCTTTGCTTGATTTGCTCCTCTGTTTTTTGAGAATGCTCCTTGAGCGGGTATGCGACATTGTCAAAGACACTCAGCTCATCAAAGAGGGCATGCCCTTGAAACTGCACGCCAACATGTGATGAAAGTTCATGTTTTTCTTGAAGTGAGAGTGCACGCCAATCGCGACCTAAAAAATTCACCTGACCCTGACTAGGCTTGATGATCCCAGCCAGGGTTTTGAGAAGCACACTCTTGCCAGCACCACTCGGGCCGATGACCACAATGCGATCGCCGGCATAAATCTTAAGACTAATATTTTCTAATATGGGCTCAATATCAAACTGAATGCTCACATTTACTAACTCCAGAATCGGCTCAGGCAATTTGTGCTCCTCACTACATCTCGAGTGTTAGTCCTGCAGTCAAATTCCATGTGGCATTATAAATATCTGCATTATTGAATAAGGTATTCATCGACTGATTATAGCTCGCCTCAATGACGATATCATTCTTAGGAGCAAGCTTGTACTTTCCACCGATTGCAGCAAGTGCACCAGACTCCCATATACGACTATCTAGATTCGCTGCACTCGCTTTATAAGCTGGAGAATAATTGAAAGTTTGCTGAGTTAGCGCCGATACCGAGAGACCGAACTTCCCGTACAATGAGTTATTATCCTGTCCGTAATAATAGTATTTTGCTGAAACGGGTAGCGTAAGATAGTCACTCGTATAATCGACGGTGCCAGTTCGACTTTGATAACCTCCGATGAGCTGGCGATACTGAAGGCCTGTTTCGATAACGAAATAATCAGATAAACTCAAATCAGTTAGAACACCAACAGAGAAGGCATTTGCATTTGTAAATGCGGCCGAATCGTTACCTAGGTAGTTCTGCGCCATAAAAGAAAATTGCGGAATCAGCCGTCGCATAACAGTATTTCTTGCCATTGAAAAGCTTTTAACAGCCAAGGCTCCGTCAGCGTCTCGGTCGAATTCTTCTTGAGCGTAACCGCTTTGTGAAAACACCATTACCAAAACTGAAAACAATAGATACGCTTTCATTTTATCTCCCTTATTAATTTGTCAATCCAAGTAAATACTTGTCTTCGTCCGTCGAGCTGCAATTCTGCAGCCAAAACGTGCACCGCGCGCGTTGGTAACAATTAAAACTTCAATTCACCAAAACCACGAGCTTGGATCCGCACCACAGCTCTCATTGCCTTTCGAAAGTCGCTAATTAGGTTCTTTGAAATCCTTTTCATAACTGGTGTTTATTTTATTTGATCAATTTTTAAAACAAACAATCAATCAATACAAATCTTCGTGAGGCGAAACGTCTGATGATCAACGTCAAATTGTCTCAAAAAAATCTCTTCACTTCTTTCAAATCAAAACTGCCGCAGCGGCAGCAAGTTTTTGTCTTGGCACACAAGCTGCTAAGTACAATGACATGTTCATTAGCAGCGATGCTAGTTAGAACTCAAGCGGGTGTAAGTCCCGTGAGCAGAATTTTCCAGTTGCTGTTCGAGCCTGGATCAATGGGGGATGTGATGATGCCCCATAAGCTGATCGACAAAATTTCTTGCATGTTCGTGCGAGGAGTTTGGCGTCTTGGTAGGTTGTAGCGCAAGCGAACCTCAAAAGTTCAACAGTCGGTGAACGTCCGGAACGAACGACGGGAGACTGTGAGAGATGAGCGAGCCTAGAGAACATAGGCGAAGCTTAGTACTGTCAGCGAAGCACTGGAATTTCGCAGCTGATGGCTTCTCTTAAGAGCGGGAGGACAACATGCAGAGAATGAGTTTTGATGAAAGCACGGAACCTCTTGTGGCTATACTAGAGTTTCTCTGACTTTGGTAGGTGGGGCTTAAACAAGTTAGTGATGCTGATTGGCAACAATCAATAGTGCTAACGAACCTAGGCACTACGGCTTGCAAGCGGGGCGGATAAGACTGAGAAGCTCCCTTTAAAAAGGAGTGAGGGTCTTTGGAGTAGAACTTTTATTGGGTCATCTTTTATTAGAGCACTCCGATAGAGGTTTGAGTGGTGGCGCAACTCAAAGTGTAACAGCTTTGGTGAGTGCGAAGAGTGAAGTCAACTTTGAGTTTTTCTGCGTACGCCCAGAGAATGGCTTAAGCGAGGGACTGAAAAAGGAATGCTTCATTTGAAATGCCAGCTCTTGAGCTGTTCTGGGGAAATCCCAATGGGCAGTTCTTCACAACGGATGGCGGAGTCGTGAGATGTGAATCTTTAAAAATTCACATCTCACGCGCCACCATTTAAGCACCATCTGCTTTTGGTTGGTCGAGTTGTATAAAGCAGTTTTCGGGCAGCTGCTATGGCCTTCGGTTTCTGTTGCGGTTATGGGTCGACAGCAATTACCGCCTGGTGCGATGATCCCTGGCCCGGCATCCCAAATCAGGTTGCCAGTCTCACCGCCCCTGATCTCGGACTCTTACACATAAAACAAACTAAAAAAATAAAAACTCAATGCTTAGGACACTTGCATAAGCCGACTATCGCTTTTTAGTTTTGCCTTTAGCAGAGCGCGGGCTCTTCGCTTTTATTGGCGTCTTTGTTGGAGTTAGAGGGCCGGGATTTTTTGAAAGTTCACGGACCATATAGTCGGCAACGTCTCGGATTGAAAGCACGCCCATGACTTGCATCATCGGATCAAGCACTGGTAAATGTCTGCAGCCGACCGCTCCAAAGCGCAGATAACAATCTCGTACATTGTCGAGCGCAGTAACAAATTCAACTTTTCTCGTCATTATATCTTGAACGAGCATCGAACTCGGAAATTTTGGATTACTGACCCATCGTCTTACAATATCTCGTTCTGACAAAACACCTACAAGTTTTTCGCCTTCCATTACTAATGCAATTCCCACATTTGCTTCTTTCAAAACCTTTGCGGCTCCTAAGACATCGTCTTTTGGCGAAACAGAAACAATACGACGGGGATGGGTTTTGGATTCGACCAAAAATTCAACGGAGATTTTATCTATTCCACTAGACATGGGCTTATTCCTTTTCTTTGGCTTTGATGGCAATATATTGTGCTCGCATCCATTTTCGCATTTCAATGAGTCGAGTGGGTGAAAGTCCAACGAGAGAAAATTTTGACAGAAATGAGCCTTTTTTAGAGGTATCTGGATTACACTCTAGACAGCGGCCGAGAAGTCGGCCACCCTTGTCAGCACTAAATTGATCTGCATAAAATTCACAAATTTCGTTTGTTGTAAATGTGAAATTGGTTTGCGCGAGTAGTTCAAATTCACTAATGCTTAATACAATTACTCTTCTAAGCATTTTGATATCAGCTTGAGTTTTAATTTCAAAAACTTTCTGTGATGAATCTAAAACCTTTCCACTAATTTTTGCTGTATTGTGTTTGAATAATAGTAAATCAACCGGCTTAACAAAATAGTCAATGACTCCGCCTTCGAGCGTTTGTTGAATATAATCGAAGTTCTCATTGTAGCCTAAAACAGCGACCGGGACCTCTTTGTTTTCGGCGATTGAAATTTGTGTGCGAAATGTTTCAATCCAATTTGAAGGGATATTTCCTAAAAAAGAGCGATCGATAAGCACGAGATGAATTTTTTTATCGCCTGCCTGTGGAAGCTTCGCTTTAGCACTTGCAAGGGCCTCTTGCTTTTGCACCATGAAAACTTCGAGCTTACTTTTCAATTCTTTGCACTTCGCGATTTGTGTCTCTAACGTCCTCATGGACTTCTCAACAGCGGCCGCATCAGCCTTTTGTGCTTGTTCTTGAGAGAGTAATTTGAATTGCCCGGACTTTTCAATTAGTTGTTTTTCAGACTTAACTATTGTATCTAACACTTTATTTTGCATGGTGATGCCGGAGGCAATGGCAACTTCAATTTCTTTGAGCTTATCCAGTTCGACAGATTTATTGTTGAGCACATCAATGACTTGTTCACTATGCTGATAGAATTCAACATGCAAATCGGTTGTCTCACGAAGCGCGAAGCCAATTTTTTCATTGTGTACTTGATCGACATCAAGGACTAAAACTCGGGTAGCTGCCATTTAGAATTGCGTCCTTATCAGACTTAAGAATCTGTGAAATCTGCAAGCTTTACAAGCTATGTTTATTGGCGACCACTAGGCCTTTGTCTATTCAAGCCTATTTTACATTCTTAATGGTAAATTGATCGCGGCCTTTTTTCTTGGATACATATAGTAATTTATCAGCCTGTTCAATAAAGGGCTCCCAGATTTTGCCTTGGCGAGGAGTTTGAACGACCACACCCATGCTGATGCTAACTATTTTACTGGTTTCTGATTTTTGGTGAGGGATTTTGAGTTTCTTAATCTCTTGCATAATCGTATTGGCAATTTTGATTGCGCCCTCATACGAAGTGTTCGGCAAGAGGGCAATGAATTCTTCTCCGCCATATCGAGCGGCCATATCTTGAGGGCGTTGCAAACTCTTCTTAATTGCCAAGGCTAGCTTCTTAAGGCACTGGTCCTTTTTTTGGTGTCCATAAAAGTCATTGTATTTTTTGAAGTGATCCACATCGATCATGATGGCAGCAATTGAAATTTTATTGCGAGTGGCATCGCTCCATTCTTTGGCGATACTATCGTTAAAGTGTCTACGGTTGTAAATGCCGGTCAGGGCATCCAGAATAGTCATTTTTTTCAGTCTTATGTTGGCTTGAGATAAAGCACGCTCTAGTTTTTTCAACTTTGAAACGTCAGTATGAACTGCGACAAAAGCAATTGGCTTTCGCACCTTTCGCGGGCCTTTGTTGCCCATAACTGGACCGATCGCAAGAATCGCAGAATAGGTTGTGCCATCTTTTCTCCTATTCAGATGGCAATTGACCAGATGGTCAGATATGGTATTTAGAGCGCGATGCATTGCTAGATTTTTGGCTGCGCTCAGAAAAATAATGCAGGCTATTGCGGAACGAACCAGAGATGAGAAATGTAAATGGCGCCTCTCAAAATTAAATTGACTAGAAATCTGCGGCGAAACATTTTGCGAGGGCATCCTTGGGTATACAAAGAAGCAGTCACCTCACCTCACTCAATTGAGCGCGCCTCACTCTGCCAAATTCTCGATGCAAAAGGAGAATTGGCTTGGGGTATTTACGATCCGCACGGACCTCTCAGCTTACGAATTCTAAGTCTTGAAAAATCGCGACCTTCAAAGATTTTCTTCGAAAAGATATTTAGACGAGCCTACGATCAAAGAGGTGCGGTGCGAAGTGCTCAGACCGATTCCTATCGGCTATTTAACGGCGAGGGCGATCGACTACCAGGTTTGGTGTGTGATATCTATGGTTCGACAGCCGTTTTACAGTTTGATGGTCGTGGTCCCGGTGAGTTTTGGGACAAAGACTTAATAGTAAGGTGGCTGCTAGCGAATACTTTGACAAAAACTATTGTGGAGAAAAAACGTCGGGGTCCTGAAAAATCTAGTGAAGCTGCGATTGAGCTCTTAGGCGGCGAGCCTTGCGAAAGTGAATTTGTCATTCGAGAGAATTCAGCTCTGTTTCAAGTGAATTTAGAGAAGGGACAAAAAACTGGATTTTTTTTAGATCAAAGAGAAAACCGAAAATATGTCAGAGATATCAGTGCGCAAAAAAGTGTTTTGAACCTATTTAGCTATTCCGGAGGTTTTTCAATTAATGCTGGGCTCGGTGGCGCCCAGCGAGTAGCGAGTGTGGATATATCTCAAGGTGCGATCGACTTTGCTGAAGTGAATTGGCGCCTTAATGGCCTTGAGCCGGCTAAACATTTGGGAATTTGTGCCGATGTTTTCAAGTATTTAGGTCAAAGCAGTGAAGTTTGGGATCATATTATTGTTGATCCACCGTCTATGAGTCACTCAGAGGGCACTCGAGAAGCTGCAAAAACTAAATACATTGAGGTGTTTTCTGCTGCCGCAAAACGCATTGCGCTTCAGGGCGAATTGTCCCTCAGCTCCTGCTCAAGCCATGTTTCATTCGACGATTTCTTTGAAATCATAAATGAAACGCTATCGGCAACAAGGCGACGCGGTCAAATTTTACGTGTTTCTGGCCAGGGCACAGACCATCCCTTTCCACATATTTGTCACGAATTACGTTACTTGAAATTCGTTCATCTCGCATTGGACTGATGCGCCGACACCAAACCCAGTCATTCATTCCTTGCCTAAAACAAGATAGCTGACCTATTCTTGCAGAATGGATTTAAGTGATCTCATAATATCAGAAGAATTGCATATAAAACGCCTAGAAGAATTGGTTCAAGAATCGATTGGTGAAGAAAAACTCTTGACCAGTAAACTTTTGGAGCTCGAATCTGACGAGAGTTTGACCACGGGGCAAAAGCTATCTGACAAAGTGGCAAGTTTTGGTGGTAGCTGGACGTTTATCATCGCATTTGGTGTCTTTATTTTAATTTGGATTTCTTTAAACTCTTATTGGTTTATCAATCGTAGTTTTGATCCCTATCCATTTATATTTCTTAATTTAATTTTGTCATGTATTGCGGCGATTCAGGCTCCCATCATAATGATGAGCCAAAACCGCCAGGAGGACAAAGACCGCAGGCGGGCCCGTTCTGACTATATGATTAACTTAAAATCAGAAATGGAAATTCGCGGCTTGCATAGCAAAATTGATTTACTTCTTGCAGAAGAGATGAAAACTCTTTTTAAAGTCCAGCAATCACAAATTGAAATGCTGATGAAAATACAATCTAAGTTAGATGAAAAGTAGATTTCGTTGGACAATTTGATCGGACTTGAGAAGTTTTGTCTCAAACTTTCG
>JAYVXS010000296.1:0-29926 GCA_043784965.1 Bdellovibrionales bacterium | reverse complement strand
TATAAGAAATCTAAAAGATTACTAAGAGGCTTCGTTTTTACGATAGGTTCGGCTTTGTTTACTATCTTCTACGTCATGATGATCAGTTTGGCTCTTCGTCATACCAACAATTTTTCGAATGAGCTCATTATTGTCGCGCAAGTATTGGTCGGCAGTTGAGCGCGCTGGTCCTTCATTACTTTTGCGCGAAGGCCTGTCGTCATAATGATCTTGAGCTCTAAAGTTAAATAAATTGCGATCTGAATATTCGCCCAATATACTTTGTGAGATTGATCTTGCGATTGCATGGAGACTAAGCGTTTCATCTTTCAGAACATAGGCCGCACTACTTGATTTCTGAGCAACTTGATTGTTGATTTCTGTGGTTTTACTTAACTCTCGCATGGCATATGTTGTTTGGGTGACGCCCAGTTCTTGTTCGCGAGAAGCCGTCGTAATATTATTGATTCTTGAGGCGATGGATTCAATTTCATTTGAAATGTCTTTAAAGTTTCGCAGTGCTTGTTCAGTGACCTGGCGGCCGACTTGAACGCGCTCTGAGGTATTTTTAACAATTTCATTAACTTGTCTTTCGCTATCCAAAAGTATACTGCCGATCTCTTGAGAGGCCTTTCCACTCATTTTCGCTAGGTTACCAACCTCCTCGGCAACTACCGCAAAGCCACGGCCATGCTGTCCGGCGCGTGCCGCTTCAATCGAAGCATTAAATGAAAGCAGTTGGGTTTTAAATACAATGTCATTGATAACATTGGTTTTGGAGGTGATCTCTTGGATCATATTGACCATACTTTTAAGCTGTTCATTGGCGTGATGAACACTCGTCATGGCATCTACCATCTGATTCATAATATTCATGCCGTTATTTGCAGTTTGGGTCATGCTAGTCATTACCGATTGCGACTGGGTAGCGTATTCAGAAGTTTGCGCCAACGTGCTCGACATTTCTGCCATAGCGGCGGTTGTTTCTTGAACGACCTCGGCTTGTTGATTTACGCCGACCGAGAGAGATTCGCTAAATTTTGAAATGTCTTTTGATATATCAGAGAGGACAAGTGTCGATTTTGAAAGACTAGAAAAAGATAGATTAAGTGGGTCGATGACATTTCGACAGACGAATAGAATTGCCGCAGACAGAAGAAGCTGCACAAAGAATCCGTATAAACATGCGATGGTAAGGGCGCCCCAAAAGACACGAGAGAGTTGTCTTGTACTATAGCTGATCGTGACATGGCCCTTATAGAGTCCGGCAGAATCATGAACTGCACTGTCGATTTGTATGCTTTCAATATTTTGTACTACAGCACTAGATTCACTTATAAGGTGGTTGGTCTTATCATAGAACAGGGCTGACTGTATGTCGGCATCTAGATTTTTAGAATAATTTGAAAGAGAGCCCTCATCCTTAGTGCCAATTAAATGTTCGCCTATTTGCACGAGTAGCCGCTCTACAGCGGTGGCTTTTGTGCGAATGGCTTCTTCTGCAGCATTTCGATGTTGTAGGGCCATGGTAAATGAAAAGCTGAGCATTAAAATGGTGGAGATGAGATTCACCGGCCAAAGAAGGCGAATCAGCAGTGATCGTCGTTTTAGTAAAATTAAATCTTTTATCATATTGAGACTACCTCTGAAAATTATTTCTATAAATTCTCAAGTTAGTTATCGGATTGGACTCTATTAAACTCAATGCTTTCATTCCAATGACTAGAGAACTAGACGGGCGAAGATACTCAGAGTTACTTGGCAAAACTCGATCTATGTCCATAAACTTTAGTATTTGCTAAAGTAAATTATAAAAATATTCGAATAGTAATATGGATAAATAACAGGAGGTTCTCAAGTGTCATCTACTCGTATTCTCATCGTTGACGATTTTGTGATGATTAGAAGTCTTTTGAAGACCTCCTTATCAAATTTAGGGTTTAAAAACGTTGAAGAAGCGAAGGATGGCGTTGAGGCATATAACAAAATCGCAAATGCATTCGTTAATCTGACCCCGTTTGGTATTGTGTTTTTAGACTGGAATATGCCGAATATGACCGGCCTTGAAGTGATTCAAAAATGCCGCGCTCAAACGGAACTCAAAGATCTACATATCATTATGATATCAGCAGAACAAGAAGAGAAGAAAATGAAACAAGCTCTGGACGCTGGCGCAAATGACTTTATTGTTAAGCCCTTTTCGCCACAGATTTTAGTGAAAAAAATTGAAGCGATCCTTGCCGCAAAGAAAATTGCATAGCTGGCTCAGGTGGAATAGAAAATGAGCGTAACATCTCTAAAGTTGACTTCGGCCACCTTTGAAAAGATTGGCCAGGCAATTCAAAAGACATTTTTAAGTGTTTTGAATCTTGATCTTAAGACTTCCGAATTTCATTTGGGTCCCATGAAATATCCACCAAAAAATATTGCCGGTACCGTTTTAATAAAGAATTCAAATTTTCAGGGAGCGCTTAGTATTGCCATTCCGAGTGAAATTGCACTCCATATATTTTCAAAATTTTATGAGTCGAAAATTGAACAAATTGACGAGCGCATTTTAGACGGCGTCGGTGAAATTACAAATATGGTCTATGGCTGCTTAAAAAAGGAACTCAATAAAGACGGACTCGAATTTGAGATGTTCGTGCCGTTTATTTCTGTCGGAAGCCAAACTAGTCCCTACAATTATACGCGCTCAGCAAGGATTGCAAATATGTATCTCGAGTCTAATGTCGGCCGCATTTGGGTTGAGCTTAGTATAGAAAAACAAGTGAAATCAAAAAAATCGCCAAGCAGAAAAAAAGTAGCATAAGCGCAAAATGGAGCCCCAATTTACCCAGACAAGTAAGTATCTAGCTGCTTGTTGGCCTCACCTCAAGTTATTCTAGATATTCAATTCCAATTTCACATACTTTTTCTGAGTGTTTCTTTACCCAGCGAATTTGAGCTCGCATGATGGCAAGAGTTCCGGGTTTAATTTTAATTTCTAGATTATCTTTGAATATAGCGTTGGTCCGCATAATCAGATTGGCACCCCGATAAGCTTCCTCAATTATTAGCGCCGTATATTCTGGATTAAAGGTTTTCGACGAGGCTTCGGTATCGATATAGGCAAAAGCATTTAAATCTGGTGGGAATCTAAGGCTTTTTCTTTTTGTTGAGCTTTTTCCAGCCGAGTCATTGTTGGGCTTCAAATTTGGCATTTGTTCTCCTGCAATATAGATTGAGTTGCTGGATCAATTATTCAGCGTAGAAATTTATTTGGCAATCTCTCTAAATGTGGAAAAGCTGAGTTCAGGGGCGGTGTGACAGTCAAACTGACTTCAGATGAAGCGGCAAACTTACGCCAACTAACCCACCCATAGCCGGGACCGAAACCGAGTGACTCACAATCGCTCATTGGCAAATCACTGCAACCTTGAATTCGAAATTACAGAGAATGCATTAATTGGTAGACGCATCAATCCGAGCTTTCCGAACGACTCTAAACGTTGGCCAGAAATCGTCTCGATTCCTATTTCAAAGCACTACTACTATGAAAAAGCAAAAGATGAAAATGGTCGAGATCGAAATGCCTTTATTGAAAATGAAGCCCGTAGTCATTGGTCAGCGCGTCCATTTATGAAATTAGAGCTTTCGCATATGAAAATTCACGATTGGGCCTATGCGATTCCAGCCGCCGGAGAAGCGCAAATTCTTTCGGTTGATGAAATTGAATGGGATCAAAAAAACAACTTTTTAGGTTTTACAGTGATTACAAATGATTCGGCGTACGGCAGTGAAAATCAGGGTCGCTACCGCATCAATTTTTCAGAATTCAAACACAATCCAAGCTTCAAGAAAACGCCATTTAACGACAAAAACTATGGCCTCATCAATGTCTTGCATATTGTCGGTGAAAAAGCCGACGGGATTTACCAGATACTTCATGCCGCCCATTGGGATGTAACCAAAACTCATGATATTTATCTCAATAATTTTCCGCCAGAATATGTTGGCGTTGTTGAAGATATATTGGGTGATTGGAACAAAGCTTTGGTTTCTGCTGGGGCCTTAACTCAGTCTGATGTTGATTCAGGCAAAGTAGGATTTCGCGTAAATAAAACAAAGCTCAAACATAGTTTTGACTTAAGACATTCATCAATTACCTGGGTGTCGGACATGAAGATATCGACAGCCCCGAGCTCTCCTCTGGGCATTGCGCTAACGCAAGCCGACGTGAGAAACGGCGAGATTGTCTGGAGTGGGATTACGGTTTATGGCGGTATTCTCGAGTATTATGTAAAGGCATTTGCAGGCACTGCAGCGACTACAGAGCTGTCGGCAAAATCTTCATTTCAATTATCAAACATTGCGAAGAGTCTATTTGCAAAAATGACCTCTTTGCAGAGTCCAAATCTCCCAAGTGGGATGGACTTAAGTGGTGCTGGATTAGCAAATCTTCAAAACTATTCAAAAGACTATATCGACTCAAGAATCGATGCAAAACTAAAACCTTCGAAATCGGATGCTGGCATTGCGAATTTAGATTTCAGTTCGCGGGTACAGATTGCCCTACAAAAAAAATCTAATGAAAATGTTGATTTTCTAAAGGCTGCAAATAGAGAAGAAAGTTTTCAGGATTATATTGTAGGTAAATTATTTTCAATCAGAAATTCACTTCCTTCGAAAGAAGAAAAACTAGAGAAAAACTCATCGGGCGCCACAAAGCGAAGCCAGGAATTGAGCTCGGTACAAATACAAAACATTTCAAATGTCGGCATGAATTGTGCGGATCGAAGCTTTGCGGATGTAGCTCCGGGCTGGATACAGGGACTGGGCGGAAAAAAGGGCGAGTACCGAGATGTCCTGCGCTCTTTGGTAAAAGAATTGATCACTCATGAATTTGGCCACGCAGTGGGATTGGGCCACCAATTTAAAGAAAATATTTTGCCTGAGCGCGGTACGGTTCCTGAGGCGATCTATCAATCACATGCGAAGAAAGCTACACATGAAGAGGGCTTTACCCAATTTACTTCGGTAATGGGTTATCGCCATCCAAGATCAGAAATGCGTTCGAGCTATGATGAGGTTAAGCCGGGTCCACACGATAGACTAGTGCTGGCCTATCTCTATACGCAAAAATATTCGACCTATAAAACCGGAGATGTTGATTTTACATTTGTTGATATCCCTAAGGAGGGTGTGATTCCCCCAGTTGATCCAAATGGAGTCGGTCCGAAAACTTCATACTTTCCTCAGTGCAATGATCTTACGGCCAGTTTTTCGCTTGACCCATATTGCAATCGCTTTGATCGAGGGCACAATGCAACTGAAATTGTTGAAAATTATTTCTCAGACGTGAGCGACAATTTAGAGCAAAGTCACTTTGCTTTTACCGATACGAAGGGTGCTAATCCTGAGGAAAATGAAAATCGACTTTGGAAACGCAATCTCAGCACCATGGGTCGCATTCGAATGTTTTACGATTATATGCGAAAAGAATATCGCGATGAAATAGACTCAATTAGCCAAGATGAATCGGCGCTCTATGAATTTTCAAGCGCGTGTAAAACTGGCAAGAGTCGTAACCAGAAGCTTCTGAAAATGTTTAATGCTAAGCCAAAACTAAAAGAGCTTTGCAAGGTAAATGCAAATGTCGTTGACCAAATACGCAACCTGGTCACCAAAAATCTTTCTGAGTATACCAAAATGGATCAGAGCTCAGCTTATGTGATGACAAGAAAATGTCGGGATCCGAGAGATGAGCATTCGCAAGTCGGCAATTGCCCTATTTATTTTAAGTCAGATATTTGCATTGAGCTTAAAGGCCGATTCAGAACACGAAGAAATGGCCACTCATGGAATTCGTTCACCGGTCAAAAAGAAGCCTGATCTCACTTTTTCTAATTACGCATTTTCTTTCGGCTCTGAATATGAAGTTGAAACTGATTTTGCTTCACAGACAAGTCCCCAAACCTACGGCAGACAATTTCTTTGTCGGTATTACTCAATATTTTTAAGGATTTTGACTTTGCCCTAGATGCCGGAATTAAATATGCGTCTACACACAGTCGGTTCAGATTGCGCTATTACTTGCTGAATCTAAGCAAAATGTAGTCGAGTACTATAAGTTTCTGCTTCTGGCATTTTCGCTTAAGAATAAGGAAGCGCAACCACAACTCTTAACCTTGTATTTAAGGAGAGCTGCCGAGCTGGCCGCGTATATCAAGGCCAATTCAAAGTTTCGTATGTGGTCAGAAAATAAGAATTTGCTGGCTATCATTTTGTCTGACAATAGCCTTAGAAGTTCGCCGAATTTCTCGAGTCTATTGAAGATTTTTTCTCCTTGGCAATATTCGGCTTTTATCGATAAAGAAACGCGATCCGACGCGCTCAATATCTTCATTGCAAATCTTGAAAGCAATTTATATTCCAATAGCGGTGAATTGACCACAGAGTTTATTGGTGCTCAAAATGAGATTCAAGAGACTGCTGAGAGCTTTTCGCTACGTCAAGAAAGACTCTTTCAAAATAAAAAACGTATTGTATCAAATCTCAAAATACAGGCGATCACAACTAGAGACGAGTACTTCTATTTGATTGATCGATTGTACAATGAGCACCTCGATCTCGATCAAGCTTATTTGATATGGGAGCATTCACATAAAGACTATAAAAGCTTTTCGACCACACTTAAAAAATATGTGCAGACTGAGTTCGTACAAAAAGTAATATGGGCGAATGAAAGAATGAGTCATATTTTCACAAGTGTTGGTCCCATAGTTGACGCAGATTTGTACTCAGAAGTTACCTTGCAGAGCAGTGAGATTAGCGTGGTGCTTAAAGAGTTTGTCCGTAAGGTATTAACTTTGAATCAGGCCTCATTCAAACTCACATAAATAAAGTAGTTAAAGTAAATAGTGAATTCACGCACTGCTTTTTTTCTCTTTTCAATAGGGAATTCGAAGAGCAGGCAAAAATTTTAGCAAAACGGGTAGAGTTTTTGAAATCGATTCATAGAGATATGCTTTTGAGCTTTACCGGTCAGATTTAAGCAGCCATCGTCAGAAGAAATTCTCAGTAGAGATGGGTAAGACCTATAAAGTACCTTATATTTCAGATGAAATGTATAGGACCTATGATGGATTTATTTACGGCCTCAAACAACGTACACGAAGTCTGCAGGCTCAATAAAGGCCAAAGGGACCGTGCGTATGCTTATTTCGTCACAACTCCTTAGGTGAGCTCCGTCATATCGAGCATATCTTCAACCACCCAATCGAGGTTCGGATCATTTAAGGGGGCTTGGCAGTATGAGCACACGGCCGACAAACTATCTTTCTGGGCAGCACCGCACTTTGGGCAGGCGTTAGCAAATATTGATCCTTTGGCGATTTGATCAGATTTAAATCGCATCATCACCAATACTCTTGTTTCAGAGTTCAGATCCTCTTCTGATTGTGAGCCAGAGCGGCCGCTATCTAAGAGAACAATGCTAAAGGCAAACTTGACAGCTACATAGGCGCGAATTTCATTGCCTTCCACTTTAGTTTTTAAGAGCGCTACTGCTTGGGTGTAAAGGCGATTGTAGGCGATGTTCACCTGGGGCGCAGTTTTTTTAAAAAACTCAAATGCTGATGAGGTGCAGAAGCGTTTCAATACATCGGTGTTTTTGGTTAATTGTGCAATTAGAATCTGCATAAATGCATTGCTCGCTCGATCTTCTAATACTTGCCGTGAAAAATCAGGATTTGAATCAAGCGATGTTTCGAGACTTGTATTTTGATTTGCGAATTCGCCAAATGAGAACCCATAATCTTCAGCCTGCGTGATTTCACTAAGGACCCAGTCGTACTCGCCACTATTTAAATAAGTACCGCAATAGGGGCATCTCGCGCTTTCAACAAGTTTGGAGGTAAGCGGCGCCGAACATTTTGGACACTGTTCGGAAAGAAAAAGATCAGCGCCTTTTTTGAATTCATGGCGCCTGATAAACGACCAATACTCGGTAAAGGATTCTAATCCTCCAGGAGAATTCAACTGTGGGTACTTCTCGCTGATAAATTGGTCGGCGGCTGAAGCTGAAATGGCAACATCAACACAGTCATAGCCCGATTCATTTGAAATTTTTACGATTTCTATTTGATGAACTTCAACATTGGTCATCGGGTTGCGCTCTTCTAAGAGGTTCATCATAGTGAATTGAGCGTTAAACCTTTGATAGACACCATCACTAATAAACCTGCGCATTAGTGCAAGTCTTTTTTCTGACCATGATTTTTGAATGATGATAAATGCTAGGCTAACTTTTTTCTTAAAATCGTCTATTTTATCACCTTGAAAGAAGTCAGCAGGTATTTCGATTTCTTTAATCAAGGATGATTCGTTCAATCGAGTAAACTGCGCCATAATATTTGTCGGGGAGTCGGCATCTAAAAATCCTGTTTGCGTGACAGCTTTTTTAGCCTTTTTAAAAAAAATGAATATAAAAATAAATAAAATAATTATGAAAACGAAGAACAAAAAGAGGCCACCACCGCTGCTTTGATTGTAAGAGTCGCCGCCGCTGCTATAATAGGTGCTACCACTGCTATGGCTACTCCCACTGCTGCCGCTACTGTGCCCGCCGCCTCCCCCACCGCCGCGTGCCCAGAGTTCGCAGCAAAAAAAGAACAGCGGCAAGAAAACTAAGCGTCGAGCAGAATTTAGGAGTGGATGGTTTTTCATCAGCTGTTAGCCCCAGGTATTTTTTAAAATCAATAGACCTTTTTCGTGACTAGTCGGATAAATTGCATATTAAATTTTTGCTAAAATTTCTTTTTTCTTGGTCTCGAATTCGTCTTTTGAAATTAAGCCTTGAGTTAGTAACTCACTCAACTTTTTAAGGCGAGTTGCAGGGTCTTCAGTATTTGAAAAGCCACCAAAGGCTCCGATGCTTCCACCGAGCTGTTGCCCCATGCCGACACCGACGCCAACACCCATGACCATTCCCGCGCCACCCGGATTTTTTGCAGCATCACGAAGAGCTTGCAATTGTTGAAGCTGTGCATAGCTTACGCCAGCTGCACCAGCAGCTTGCGATTCAGCGCTCATATCTGCAATGCGATTGATCCGCTTCATGGTGTCGTCGTCGAAAGAAGTTCCTTCAATTCTAAAGTCTACAAGTGTAAATCCCAGTTTCTCAAAATCTTGATTGAGTGATTGGGTCAGACTTACGGCCAACTCATTTCGATGAATGTCGATTTCAGTATAGGTGTATGCGGCGGTGGCAAAGGTATCGGTCATAGGTTGAATAATACGAGAGCTCATCAGCTCTCGTAGTTCGCTACCTGTAAACAGCTCGTGTGCACCAATGACGCTTGAAAAAAACCATTCTGGCTTTTGAATCTGTAGCGAAAAGTTTCCGAAGGCTCTTAAGCCAACTGGAAAATGGTATTTTGCATCTTCATATTTAATCACCGACGGTGTACCCCACTTTAAATCGACGAGCTGAGTGGTTTTGAAAAAATAAAAGCCAACCTTATGTTCACTCACGAAGCCCTGCATAAATTTTGTAATTGTCGTGATAAAAGGTATGTTGGCCGTAGCTATTTCAAATATCCCAGACTGAGTATAGACGCCTTGAACTTTACCTTCGTATACAAAAAGGCAACCCTGCCCAGGGCCGACAATGAGTTTAGAGGCATTTTTAATTTCGTCGCCATTGCCAGACCACATTTCAAAAATTGCGTCTGGTGATGGGTTTTTCCACTCGATAACGGATCTAAGTTGGCCTTTAATCATTCCCCACATAAAATATCCTTTGGTTAGAAGCTCATCGGACTATGCTACAAAATTTTAGGGAGATGTAAAACTCAAAACGCCGCGCAATTTAGGATTTATAGAACCTATCCTCTTTTTGTTGGTCGAGTTGTCTAGTGCTGTTTCGGGGGCAGCTGCGACGGCTTGCAGTTTTTCCACATTTTGCCAATAAAAAGAAAAAGCACCATACTGGGTCGAATTTTTGCCTCAAGATTTATGTAAAAAATTGGGCCCAAACCAAACGTAGATTGTGTGGACGCAATAACACTGCAGAAAATTTGCTTCTTAGGAGTTAATCTTGACAGTCTTGTCCTGGGATAGCCACAAGATCTGAGATCACGATATTTTGCGTGACATTTGTATCTACGAAGTCGCCACCGCCAAGGCTTGCCATTTTAGATAGATTCTGAATGGAAGGGGTGTCAGAGGGGCTGCCAAAAAATACCGAGCTAATTGTTAGGTTTTTCGCAGGTCGAGATGCCAATAGATTATTTACCAGCGCGGTGATCGCAGTAACTTCAGAGCCATCACGGTCAGATGACAAGTCAGTTGGATTGCCGTCTGACATGAAAATGACTATATACTTCCAGCCAGCGGGAGCGGGATCATTTGTGATAGTAGATTTTATGCTAGCAAAGGCACTTTGGTATTTGAGCCAGTACCAGTCGCCAAAAATATTTGTAGGGCATTTGCTAGATCACTTACAATGCCCCAGGCGGTACTCGTTGTGGCGACGAAGCCTCCGCTGCCAGAGCGCCTGGCGCTTGAGAGACCTTTTCATTGCGACAACCTGCTTTGAGAGTGCCTCACTCAAAGGCCTCACTCTAAGGTCTCTCAAGCGCCAGGCCAGTCTGCGAATCAGCGATTTCACGACGAAATTGATGAAATATCCGGGTTAGGGGAATGTGAGCCTGAATCTATGAAATGATCTTTTGATTGTTCTTTAAAAAACATTTAAAATCTTTTTGACTATTGAATCAATCAACCAGGGGTTTTTATGAGATTTTGGATGCTGTTTTTTGCGCTTCTATTGCTTTTAAATTCTTTCACTTCAAATGAAGTTTTTGCTGCTAGTTTTTATGTCGGGGATGTACATAATGCAGAGGCGAGCGCTGATTTAACTAAATCTCTAAGATCTTTGGTGACTTCTTCTGTAGCTACAAATGGTGGCGCCATTTCTGCCGATGAGAAGTCCGCAGATTTTACTTTACGCACCGAGCTTATGCGTCTTGGCGGGGCATATATATTGACCATTACCAAATTGAAAAAAGGAGAAGCTGTTTTTTCAAGTAAACAAAAAGCGGCAAACCTTGAAGAGCTTGACGAGGCCAGCGACCGAGCGGTGAGGGCCGCGATTCTGGGTACGCCTACGAAAAAAGACACTCGCGTTGGCGAAGTGAATCCACGAGATGAAAATCAACTTCAAGCCCGTATCAGGTCTCACAACACCAGATATTTCGGCTTTGGAGCTGCTGGTCTATCTAATATGGGTAACTCAAAAATCGCCTACAACTTTGCTTTTGGACATTTTTGGGAGGTTACTCCTCGCACGCAAATCAAAATGGTTGTTGAGCTCTTTGCGACTAATGACTGGACTACCTATTTGGGGGACGCACAATTGGGGCTAAATTTATTTTTAAGCGATGAGGATACCTCCCCCTACTTAGCCGCTGGTCTGGGTGCAGCCGGTTCAGGAAGTAGTTCATCAAGCGTTACATCGATCAGCGGGTTTGCTGGTAGCGCAGGCGTTGGTGTTCAATTTTTTAGAACCTCGTCAACCCAGTTTGATATTTATGCTGGATACACCATCGAATTTGTAAATAACTCGATCGGTTCACCAGGCGCACTTGGTGCCCGTATAGGGATTCATTATTAGCCAATGGTCGAAATTTAAAGTGCAGGCGGATTATCGATGACACATGCAAAGTACGCAAAACTTTTTGAGTCGCTTGACCTTGGATTTGTTAGGCTTAAAAATCGCTTTGTCATGGGCTCGATGCATACCGGCCTCGAGGACTCGGCCAAAAACTTTCCAAAGTTAGCAGCTTTCTATGCTGAGCGAGCTGAGGGCGGAGTTGGCTTGATTGTGACTGGCGGCTTTTCTCCAAATCGTACGGGCTGGTTTATGCCTTTTTCTTCAAAACTCTCGACTCGGTCCGAGGTGACTCGTCATCGAATAGTAACTGAAAGAGTTCATCAGGCCGGAGGCAAGATTGCCTTGCAAATATTGCATGCAGGTCGCTATGCGATCCATCCGATGGCCGCAGCGCCTTCACCTCTCAAGTCGCCGATTTCTCCGTTCAAACCATGGGAGATGAGTACAAGCAAAATTAATTCGACGATTGAAGATTTTGCGCAAACAGCAGTCCTTGCGCGAGAGGCTGGCTATGACGGCGTTGAAGTTATGGGGTCTGAAGGCTATTTGATCAATGAATTTGTATCTCCCAAAACCAATATGCGAAAAGATGAATGGGGCGGATCTGTACAAAATCGCAATCGGTTTGCGACGCAAATTATTGAAAGGGTTCGCGCCCGTGTTGGAAGGGACTTTATAATTATCTTTCGCATATCAATTTTAGATTTAGTTGAGCGGGGTTGCAAATTTGAAGATGTTGTTCAGCTGGCAAAAGCAATTGAGGCGGCTGGCGCCAATATACTTAGTACCGGAATAGGTTGGCATGAAGCCAGAGTACCGACCATTGCCACTGATGTTCCGCGGGGCGCTTTTACTTGGGCCACGAGGGAATTGAAAGGGCATATTGGTATTCCGATCATTGCGGCGAATCGAATCAATAGTCCTGAGTTGGCTGAAAAGATTCTTTTCGACGGTGATGCGGATTTGATCTCAATGGCAAGACCCTATCTCGCAGATTCTCAATTTGTAAATAAGGCCTTTGCCCAGCAAGCAGATCAAATTAACACGTGCATTGCATGCAATCAGGGTTGTCTGGATCATATTTTTAAAAGAAAGCGTGCCACCTGTTTGGTCAATCCGAGAGCTTGCTATGAAACTGAAATTATCTATGGCCGGGCTCAAATTTCAAAAAATATTGCTGTTGTCGGCGCAGGCCCAGCGGGACTCGCATTTGCAGTCACTGCAAGTGGGCGCGGGCACAAGGTCACGCTCTATGAGGCAGCAAGTGAAATTGGTGGCCAATTCAATCTGGCAAAAAAAATTCCTGGAAAAGAAGAGTTCTATGAGACTCTTCGGTATTATAAAAGGCAGCTTGAGCTAGGGAGTGTGAATCTCCTACTTGGGCATCGAGTAACTGCTGCAGAAATCAGGAGTGGTGCATTTGACGAAGTGGTTGTTGCAGCTGGAATCAAAGCACGTATTCCACAAATTCATGGAATAGAGCATAAGAACGTCGCAAGTTATGTAGATATTATTAGTGGAAGAGTCGCAATTCAAAAGCGTGTGGCCATTATTGGTGCGGGCGGAATTGGCTTTGATACTGCAAAATTTATTTTAGCTTCGGCTTTGGCTTCAGCGTCAACTGCGGCGTCGACTGCGGCGTCTACTCGGGATCAAGATAGTAAAGAAAAAATACGTGAGTTCTGTAATACCTGGGGCGTAGATCAATCTTTTCAGAATGTTGGTGGATTGAAAGCCAAGTTGTCACAAAAGCCAGATCAGATCATATATCTTTTACAACGAAAGCCCGAAATGCCTGGAAAGAACCTTGGCAAAACCACTGGCTGGATTCATCGGAGTTTTTTAAAAGACCATGGTGTTAAGATGCTTGGTGGCGTTGAATATCTTAAAATTGATGATCATGGACTTCATATCAAGCAGCATAAAAAAGATTTGCTACTCGAAGTTGACCAAATTGTCATTTGTGTTGGGCAAGAATCACTTAAAAATATTTATCTTGAACTTTCTGATTTGCATCCCCATTTGATTGGCGGAGCTTTTAAAGCTCTTGAACTCGATGCAAAAGAGGCCATCAAACAAGCTACGATTTTAGCCGCTCAAATTTAGCCGATGGTAAAATTTCAAAATTGGTGATCAATAATGTTGTGGTAAGTAATTTCATCCAGGGCAAACGCTTTTTTATGTTGCCGCAGAAATTTTTAGCTCAAGGCGCGAACCGCATTGAGATTCATTACGAAGGGACCTATAGTCACAAGTATCAAATTAAGTGTGAAGCCAATAAAATTTTAAGTTTGAAATTGAATGTCGAGAAATCTGAATTTTCTAAAGAGAATAGGGGTCATGCCTTTGAAATTGAATTTTTGGATGAGCAAAATTCAAAATTCACTCTTTCGAAAAGTTTACGTATTGTGATGAATCAAAAAGAATTGGACGTCAAAGAAGCGGTCGGACTCAACTGTCCTAAGCTGGTCTATCCAAACTTTGGCGACTATGCCTACATCAAATTCGAATTGGATCAAACGACACTTGAAAATCTGAAGACGTCGTTTACGAAAATTGATGATCCATTTATGCGTCTGATGTTTTCAAGCACGCTATGGCAAATGGTGCGTGATCAAAAATTTAAAATTAGTGATTATACTGAAATTGCTCTCAATGCCATTTCTTCGGAGCAAAATCTTAAAGTCATCGGGCAGCTTGTGTCCTCAATATCTGGAGGCAGACGTTCTGATGAAAACTGTATTTATTTTTATATGCCGAATGAAAGCGAAGTTCAGCGAGAGACGCAATTAATATTCGAGTGGAAACTGCTTATGCGAAAGTTCTGAAGGCTGCGCCGCCCGACTCAGATGTTCAAAGAACCTGGCTCGATGCCTTAATTCATGCAACAGAGACGCCCGCCGGACTCACCCAGCTGAATCTCATTTTTCAAGGAAAAGAAAAAATGGCAGGTCTTGAGTTAGATCAAGATCGACGTTGGGCCACTTTGCAGCAAATGTGCAAATTTAATTTTCCTAATATGAATACAATTGTTTCAGAAGAAGAAAAACGCGATGTCTCAAGTCGTGCCAAATAAAGTAGCTTGGCCTGTGTGTCGTCTATTCCAACTTTGGATAATAAGAAAGCCTGGTACGCACAGGTAAAGGCAGAGAAGACCGAATATTCACTGCGGCAAATCGATCAAATTGCGAGAAATATCTTTCCGTATCAGCAGCGTGAATTACAGAAAGTCTTTGCCGATGATTATTTTGAATTTATCGACAAATCTTTAGGGCGTGACCAAGAATATTTGTCAACGGTGAGTCGACCACTTGTCCCTGCGATGTGTAATGAGAAATCGGCCGGACGCATTCGAGAATTCGCTTTGTCAAATTCTAAAATGCCACCAGTGCTAATTAAAACATTGCGCATTGCTGGGCAAGAAGACGAACGCTGTGCAAAGGTTCACGCTTTTAATAGATAGTACCAGCTTGTAGGAACGTTTTTCGGTAATCTCCTCACCCTTGGCATTGATTAACGAATACTTTGCAGTATCTTTGAGGCTTTTCGCCCAACGGGGTACAAGGTCGAAGCGAAAGAGTTCTATTGTTCGCTGGCCATCTTTGACCAAAACGATGGGCGAGGATTGAGTCGGACAGAGATTGAAATTTACTTTTCGCTCGGCAAAGAGTTTTCGACTTGAGCTCCTATTCAAATAGGTAAGTTCAAGTTCTTCATCAGTATAGGTTTGGTAAGCTCTGCCGCACATTCAAATACTCTAGAATATCTCTAAGCTTTTAGCAATGCCCGAGGCTGATCCTCTTGAGGCGGCAAAGCAAAATAGAGACAATAGACTCGATATCACCTTTAAGAAGAGCCTAAAGTCCCAAGCCGATAAAATTACATACCACGTGGACGCGGGCCTGATGGATTTAAAACAATCGATTCAACAACGAGAACATTTACGTAGCTGCCAGGTGGTCGAACTCGAGAGACAATATGCCCAGATACCACGAAGGCCATTGATCCACCGGTACCCAAGATGCGTTGAGCAAGTGCGGTTCGCAAAGCCATATTTTGGCCATCATCGATCGGCATTTCTATGCCGGCTATTCCGTTGTAAACTATGGCGCAAAGCGCGGATTGATTGAAGCCAGAATTTTGTGAGCAATATCTTACTTCTACGGACAGTTCAGAATTGGCCTGGCTCTGTGCAAAAGCATTTGAACTAAGTATGGTAGCCGTAAAAAGAACTGTTAAAAGTGATTTCATCTGAATCTCCAGATTATGTGGACTGCAAATACAATGGATTGCGGTCGCATGGTTAAATTCTTTATTAAGTGCAAAAGTGTTTATACCATATTTCATTGCTGAAGCCAATCGGAACCAACGTGATGAAAATCTTTCTAAGCGGCTGCCGAAAAATGTCCACCGAATAACTAGGGAAAGTACGGGCAACGAAATTGTGCTCAGCCTAGTTTGCCAGTTAAATTCTATAAGCCCTTAATGCCATTTTTAAGCATAAGAGAAGCGGCTTCAGCTGGCGAAAGTTTGTCGAATGCCACCGAATGCAGTATAAAATCAACTCTCCGATTTTGCTCAAAGCTTGACGTGAAATTCCAAAGCCATTCATGAACGAGTAAAAAAGAAAGTTGTATAGGGTGCCCTTCTGCCATCTGTGAAAGTATAATTGGATTAAACGCAAAAATAATTGTTTTGTTCTGAGAATTAGGATCCGGATATTCAGAGCGAACAAACGCTTGTTCAATTTGAATTCTAGCATTCTTTTGGCATCTATTTGGAATATGAGAATAGGTCTCATCATCAATCTCTAAGATCCCATACTTAGCGGCATTCCATTGATATTTTTTTGCATCTTCATGATTTTCATGCAATGATAAAAATTCTCGAAATGATTTAGACATTATGGGAAGCTTTTGCTCCAGATTAATTGCAATGTGCTCGAGAGATCCATGGACACTTTTTGGGTCATATAAGCGTATGTCTCTATTGCCAGCAAAACTTTTTGCAAATTAATTCCAAAGTAGGATTGCTGGAGTCGATTTTGGATTTATCGATTAAATATTTAGTCCGCTGGAAACCTCTTTGCCAAGTTTATCCCTGGTGGACCACAGGATCCATGGTAAGCCTAATAATCAAGGAAATTAAGCCCGGCAGCATTACCTGATTGCAACTTCGGATTTATTTGACCTTGTCGCAGACTAATTGTATTTGAAGCCTGCGATGTTTTCAGACTTGTTGCAATAAAAAGCTGCCGACTAATCCGGTCCCACCAAGCAATGCTGCTGACTTCATAAATTTAGCCCTCTTCGAATGCAAAAATTACTTAATTTCAAAACTCGAATGCAGAGTCGTCTCTGAGCTACTGCCGACCATCACATCTACTTGACCAGGCTCAACCGAGTACAGCATATCTCGACCGAAAAAACCCAATTCGTCGGGCCCTAAACTCACCTGAACCAATTGTCTTTGACCTGGGGCAAGTGCCACTTTTCGAAAGGCCTTTAGCTCTTTAATCGGTCGAGTCACTGAGCCCACTTTGCGGTGAATATAAAATTGCACAACCTCTTCACCACTACGGCTTCCGATATTCTCAACTTGAACACTCACCTGGATTTTAGCACTTGGCTTCAGATTCAAATCACTCAAGCGTAGATCACTGATTCTAAATTGGCTATAACTCAAGCCAAAGCCAAATGGAAATTGCGGCGAGTTTTCTTCGTCGATATATTTTGAAAAATATATACCTTTAGATTTACCTAGCTCAAAAGGGCGGCCAGTATTTTTTTGATTATAGTAAATTGGCACCTGGCCAATTGAGCGCGGAAAGCTCATTGGTAATTTGCCTGAAGGATTTTGATCGCCAAACAATACTTCTGCGACCGCAGCACCAGCTTGTTGTCCGCCGAGCCAAGTTTCAAGTATTGCCGGCACGTTTTCGGCGATCCATGGAATGGTGAGAGGTCGTCCGTTCATCAATAACACAACTAGCGGAACACCGGTTGCTGCGATGGCCTTAACAAGGTCTAATTGTTGGCCTGGGAGCCCTATGTTGGCTCGTGAAGCAGCCTCACCGCTCATTTCGGCAGTTTCGCCTACAACTAGAATAGCAACTTTAGCTTTCTTAGCAGTTGCAACAGCGTCAGCTATCGACTTTTTTGTGCAGCTTAGGATCTCGCAGCCTTTGTTATAAAAAATCTTGGTTTTTGCGGAGCTCAAATTTTTAATGCCAACTAAAATAGAAGGCTTCGGGGCATCCACATCATTTTTAAAATTCTGATCGAGATGGGGCCGATCTCCTCGCCACCAGCCAAGTGCGGCGTCCTGGTTATCAGCGAGAGGGCCAATCACCGCAATAGAAGAAATATTTTTGTTTAAAGGCAAAATATTTTTTTGATTTTTAAGTAAAACAAAACTCTTGGCTGCGGCCAATTGGGCGACTTTAAGGTGATCGGGATTTGCAAGTGTCTTGGTTTCAAGTTCTTCTGAGCTGTAGGGCTTGTCAAATAGTCCCAAATGAAACTTTAAACGTAAAATCCTACGAACACTCTCATTGAGTTGAATTTCACTTGCTTTCGATGACTTCACCAGCTGTGACAGAAATTTTTGGTAGTTCAGTGAGGTCATCTCAATGTCCACGCCAGCATCAAAGGCTTGAGCTGCAGCCTCAAGGCCATCTGCGGCCAGGCCGTGATTGATTAATTCATCGATGGAGCCCCAATCACTGACCACAACGCCTGCGAATTTCCAATCGTCTTTCAATATCTTTCTTAAGGTAAAAGGATTGCCACTGGTTGGGACTCCATTGAGATCGTTGAAGGCACTCATGAAGCTCGCGACGCCGCTATCAGCGGCCGCTTTAAAAGGTGGAAAATAAATATTACGCAGTTCGTTCTCAGAAATATCCGTCGTATTGTATTCTCGACCCGCTTGGGCGGCACCATAACCAACCCAATGTTTTGCACAAGCTAAAATTCGCTTCGTTTCGCCAATTTCTTTGCCTTGAAAACCTCGTACCCGTGCTTTTGCGATTTGTGAGCCCAGATAAGGATCTTCGCCCGCGCTCTCAACGACTCGGCCCCAGCGCGGATCCCTGGCGATGTCGACCATTGGAGCAAAAGTCCATTTGAGACCCGCCGAATAAGCCTCGCTCGCCGCAATACTTTCAATTTTTTCAATCAAATCTAGGTCCCAACTACTGGCTTGGGCTAGTGGAACGGGAAAAGTTGTGCGGTAGCCAGCAATGACATCAAAGGCAAACAAAAGTGGAATTTTCAGTCTTGAATTTTCAATTGCAATTTTTTGCAACTGGTTTGTATTGCGGGCACCACGCAGATTTAAGGTGGAGCCGACCAATCCGCCTTTGACCGAAGTCTCAAGTTCAGTTTTGTAGCTGCCATCGGCTTCGCCAGGGAGTTGTTGAAGCTGCCCAATTTTTTCTGTTAGAGTCATTTCGGCAAGAAGTGCCGTAACTTTTTTATCGATTTCTTTTGAACTTAAGCCATAAGCTGAAGGGCTAAAACTGAAAACTAGGCTTAAAACCGAGCTAAAAGCTAGAAAAAAAATAATGCGAGAAGTGGAGCTTAACATTTTGCGCCCATCCTATTGAGTCGGTCAAATTTAGCCTAGCATTTGGAGTAAAGAAATGCGAGTCATGAAAATTTCATTTTAAAATGTGATTTTTGCTTCCAAAGATAAAAGACCACCGGATAAATGAGCAGTTCCATCAAGAAAGATGTAAGCAGGCCGCCGATCATTGGTGCGGCAATGCGCTTCATGACGTCGGCACCTGCACCCATCGACCACATGATGGGAATGAGTCCCATGAAAAGTGCAGCAACCGTCATAAGTTTTGGGCGAACCCGGTGGACAGCGCCTTCGACGATAGCATGTTTTAAGTCATCGAGATTTCGCATTTCTCCGCGCTTTACCCGCTCATCAAAGGCGAGATCAAGATACATCAGCATAAAGACACCTGTCTCGGCATCTAATCCAAGGAGGGCTATCATCCCAACCCAGGCGGCAATTGAAAGATTATAACCAAGGGCCACTAGAAGCCAGACGGCACCAATAAGAGAGAAGGGGACAGCTAATAAAACGATTGAAGTTTTAATCCAAGATTTAGTATTTAAGAAGAGTAAGAACATAATGAGGATGAGCGTAATTGGAATGACAAACTTAAGACGCTCTTTCACACGTTCCATATTCTCAAACTGGCCACTCCAGGCGACTGTATAGCCAGTGGGAATCTGAATTCGTCTATTGAGAAGTTCTTTGGCTCGGTCGACATAGGTTCCAATGTCAATTTGATTTGGGTTGATATCGATATAGACATAGCCGACAAGTGAAGCGTTTTCATCGCGAATCATCGATGGTCCATTTTTGAAATGAACCAATGCCACTTCGTTTAAGGGGATTTGCGCACCAGTCGGCGTGGTGATGAGGACGCGCTTAATGGCGTGCTCATCTTGTCGAAACGCAGGTGCCAATCGAACTTGAATCGGATAGCGCTCTCGATCTACCAATATTTGCGATACATTTTCGCCGCCGATTGCAGCCATCGCTTGATCTTGGGCATCTTTAAGTGAGAGACCATAAATTTTTAGTTTTTCTCGATCAAAATCAATATCAAGAAAATACCCAGCAGCGATTCGTTCGGCGACAACCGTTCTTGTTCCCGGCAGAGTCTTGATTTCGCGCTCGATGTTTTCGCCGATGGCTTGAATTTTCTTAAGATCGGGGCCAAAAATCTTTATGCCGATAGGACTTCGAATACCTGTTGATAACATATCGATGCGGTTCTTGATCGGCATGGTCCAAATATTTGGCATTCCAATGAAGCTAAGTTTTTCATTTAATTCATCTACTAGTTGTTCTTCACTTATGGTTTCGGGCCAAATTCTTTGTAGGGGTCCCTTCAATTGTTCTGGCAAGAATGAATACCAACGTTTATTTTTTCGCCAAGCTGATTTGGATTTCAGAACCACAGTCGTTTCAAACATGCTCATCGGGGCAGTATCAGTTGAAGTCTCAGCACGCCCGGCTTTGCCAAAAACCGTCTCGACCTCCGGAAAGGATTTTATGATTTGATCTTGAAGAGAGAGAATTCTTTGAGCTTCGCTCACTGAAATCCCTGGCAGCGCAGTGGGCATATAGAGAAGGCTGCCTTCATGGAGTGTCGGCATGAATTCAGATCCGAGAAGTAAGAAGCCGGGAACGATGGAGAGTATGCCAATTAAAGCTAAAGCCAGGCTCTTCTTTTTATGATCTAAAACCCAACCAATGGCTGGTTCATAGATGCGAAAAATTCTTCTGCTAATTGGATGCTTTTCTTCAGCATAATAAGTGCCAACCACCAAGGCGTTGCCAATTTTGTTTAGCCATTTACTTTTGAATTGAAAGTGATCGGCACGTGCAAATAGCATACGCATTGCGGGGTCAAGAGTGATGGCCAGTAGAGCCGCAATACCGAGAGCAAAGGTTTTTGAAAAGGCCAGCGGGCGAAACAATCGTCCCTCTTGATCGAGCAAAGTAAAAATAGGTATAAATGAGACGGCAATCACCAGAAGTGAAAAGAAAACAGAAGGACCAACTTCTTTAAGGGCGTTCAAACGAACTTCGAAAAAGCTTTCTTTTCGGCCACCCATATTCCATAAATAAATTTTTCGATAGGCGTTTTCAACTTCGACAATCGCCCCATCGACTAAAACTCCAATCGAGATCGCAATCCCTGAGAGTGACATAATATTTGAACTCAAGCCCAAAAAATAAAGTGGGATGAACGCTAACAAAATTGAAATGGGGATGGTGAAGATCGGCACAATGGCCGAGGGAATATGCCAGAGAAAAAGCAGAATAATGAGGCTTACAATAATCAATTCTTCGAGGAGGGTTCCCTTGAGATTTTCTATTGCCCTGTCGATTAGATCCGATCGGTCATAGACCGGGATGATCTTGACTCCCTCGGGTAGGCTTTTCTGAAGGCTCAATAACTTTTCTTTTATTCGGCCAATCACGGCAGGGACATCTTCGCCTTGCCTCATGACGATGATTCCGCCCACGCTATCGCCCAATCCGTTAAAGTCTGTGATTCCACGACGCATCTCTGGCCCGACTGAAACTTTTGCGATCTGCTTTACCAGAATCGGGGCGCGGCTTCTTGGATTATAGGTAACAACTGCATTTTCAATGTCCTCGGTCTTATCAACTAGTGCGCGACTTCTCACCATCGCTTCGGTGCCAGAAAATTCAATGGTTCGCCCACCACTTTCTTGATTTGAATTTTTAACAGCTTCAATTACCTGACTCATGCTAACTTCAAATTGGGCGAGTCGGGTGGGATCTACTTTAACTTGGTATTGTTTTACGAAGCCTCCAACAGCTGCGACTTCTGCAACACCAGGCACGGACTGGAGATGAAAGCGTATCAGCCAATCCTGCAATGAACGCAAGTCAGCAGAATTAAATCGACCCAATTCATCGCGAATGGCATATTGGTAGACCCAACCTACACTTGTGGCATCGGGCCCAATTTCTGTTTTAACTCCGGTAGGAATTTGCGAAGAAATTCTATTTAGGCTTTCTAAAACGCGGCTTCTTGCCCAATAAAGATCGACGCCGTCTTCAAAAATGACATAGACATAAGAAAAGCCATAGTCCGAAAATCCGCGAACTGATTTTACCTTTGCGGCACCTAGCATAGAAGAGACGATTGGATAGGTAACTTGATTTTCTACAATATCTGGAGAGCGGTCCCATTTAGAATAAATAATCACTTGAGTGTCTGATAGGTCTGGAATTGCATCCAGAGGAATGCGTTTGAGCGAATACCAGCCAAGCAAGCCGCAGACAAAAACAATCGCCAGAACTAAAAAGCGATTTCTTGCAGAGAAATCAATGATTCGCGTGACCACTGGCGCCTCCACTTGAACCGCGGATCTTGGCCTCTGAGTCGATTAAAAAATTTGGACCAGAGCTAATCATTTGCCCGGCAGTAAGGCCATCGACAACTTCGTAATAGCTTTCTGCCTTTTGACCCAGCTTCACTTTATGGGCCATCATCGTGCCGTCATCATGCACTACATAAACGAGACTGCCACTGCCGGTGTGTAGAACCGAGCTTTCAGGTATTGCGATAACACCTTTGAGCTGGATTTCAATTTCACCACGAAAAGTGGTCTCTGAAATTAAGCCATGTGGTCCTTTTTTTATTTGCCCGACAACGCGAATGGTGCGACTCGTGGGATCGACAATACTGTCGATAGAGGTGATCTGTCCGAGAATTTCAGTTTCTGGAGCAAAACTGCTTTCGCCGCGAAAGTTCAGGCCTGGTCGGATATAGCGAAGATCACCTTCGTACAATTGAAAGGCAATGCTTGTTGCCGAAGTGAGATGTCCTGAAATTGAGATACGGGCGGTCAGGTCCATCTTTTCAGCTTGTACTTTTTGAATTCCAAGAAGCTGCCTTTGGTAGGGTGATGCGACAACCACAGATCGCTGTTCATCTTCTTTAAGCTGTGTGGAATGCGCTTCGACCCCATTAATCTGGACGAGCTTCATGTGGCAGATGGGGCATTCTCCGGCCTTGTCGGAATGAATTTGTGGATGCATGGGACATGTCCAGTAACTTAGCGTTTCGATTTGTTGAGCTGTTACCTGGCTTTTGGCCTGCTCTTTTTTGCTTAAGCGCATGCCAATCCAATATGAAAAAGCAATGACAACAGCAATAGAGGTGAGCCACAATTTTCTTTTAGATTTACTGGCTGGTTTATCTGCTTGTTTATCTGCTGGTTTATCTGCTTGTTTGTTTGGTAAGTCTCCGGGCATTTTGCCAGTTGCCTTGCCAGTTGCCTTGCCAGTTACTTGGTCGTTTATGTTGTCATTCACTTTACGTCTCCTGAGGTGAATTTCTCTAATTCGCTAATGGTCTCTTCATATTGTCTGCGCACTTCGAGAGCTTTTAGTTTCAACTCCGGCAAGGCTTCCATAGCGTCTCTATGATCTTGCAGAGTTTCGAGATCTCTTGGGGCCAGATTATGAATCCTGCGCATTCGATTTTCAGCGCTTGGCAGCAGTCGATCTGCGAATTGATCGAGCTGCTTTTTTAAAGAAACTGATCTTGCAGAAAGTGTCTCTAGGCGAGAGGCAATTTGTTGATTCTCTTTCTCCAAAAGAATTTCACCCTTAAGGCGTTCGGCGCTGGCCTTGCCAGCTACTGATCTCGGCTGCCAAAAAAAAGCAAAAGGTAGCGTTGCTCCGAGCATAATCTCAGACTGAGTGCTACTCATCATTCTATAGCGCAAATTAAAATCAGGTATCCATGAAGCCTGCGCTTCTTGTTCGCGTGATTTAAGCGTTTCAAGTTCGAGTTTCTTCACCTCAATTTGTGTCGTATTTTGCATGGATTTCGCGAGCGGTATTGTTGAGACAGCGAGTGCTTTGGCGATTGGACGAAACTCCTTTGGATTGCGATTCAAAAATTCAGCGGCTAGAATTTGTTTTTCGCGGCGCTCTTGTTCAGCTTGAATGATTTCATTTTCAAGCAGGTCAAGATCACTTTCGACTTTAATCAGATGAATTTTTAAAAAACTATCAGATCTGGATGTCGCACGAGCAAGTTTGAGATGTTGTTGGATTGCACTCTTTTTTTCTTGGAGCAATCGTATGCGCTCTTGAGCCCGCCAGATATTAAAATAAAGTAGCTTTGCTTCAGCTAGGAGCTCACGCTCACGGCTATTTAGCATAGCGCCTTTAGTGCGAGCTTCTAGTTTTCTTGAATTGTGCTCACTGCTAAGCTTTGTTGGAAAAGGGATGGTCTGGTTTATTTCAAAGCCATTGGTACGGCCACTTTGGTCCTGAATTTGAGTTATCCCCAGCATAGGTGCAGGCAAAGTGTATCCAGCCGCGGCTTCACTAGTGGCAAGGGAGGCAGCAGCTTCTACTTTGAGGCTTAAATTCTGAAGTCGAGTTTCGCTTAAGAATTTTTCAAGATTATATTCTTCCTCATCCGCAGCTATAGCCGGCTGACCAACGAGTAAAACCATCACGGACATATAGTAGAATATTCGTTTCATACACATAACTACGTATTGCTCCTAAGTTTTGTGACAAGTCTTGTTACGGGCTTTGATATGGGCCATGCAACAAAATATTTATCATCTTGAAAGGACAAGAGTTTTGGACATATTAGGATATCTTTGTCACAATTGAGGCGTAGTCAACGTATTAATCTTTATGAATGTCGGTGAATGTCGGTGAATGTCGGTGAATGAACGAAAAACTGAACGACTTGAAAAATAAGCATTCAGACGAGGAACTTATGTCACTTTATCAATCAGGTGATGTGTTAGCATTTGAGACATCTGCTCGGCCGATTTTTTTTGCATATACAAGAGTTTGGAGTACTCAGAAAGAATGCTGTGCTACAAATTTTTGTATTGAGCGGGCTCTCGATCGGAGTCTTTGCCGCACTTGGCGCAGAGATCGCTCTCACCATTGGGATTTTGTGGTTTTTTGGGGCGCTGCCTGGAGGCATTGGCCTCACGCATCTTCTGCACTACTTTGATTCACCAAATTTCTATCCAAAAGAATTTTATGTAGCTGTTTCTGCTTTTCAAGGAATCGACTCGCCAGAAATAATAATAAGCGGTACAAATGGACTTAACGCCGCCTCAATGAATATGGAAGATTTCATGTCTCGGTTCCTTGCTCCTAGCTCGTGCAAGGTTTCGGTCGAAGAATTAAAAGCATCGCTAAAATAGTCCTTATTTTTGGGATTAGTTCAGCATAGCCAATTGCAACCTCTGCTTTACCGTCAGTCCCTGCAGGGGCGGTGAGACAGTTAAACCGCTATTAGGACCGAAACCGAAAAACCGAGATCCGTTGCAGCTGCCCCGAAACTGCCGCTAAACTGCACTACGTAACTAGACCATTAACTAAAAGAAAATAGGGCCAAAGCATAATCGAAGGCGGAGTGGCGATGACAAATCTTGGCATTTCGCATGGATTTTTTTCAGCATTGACTTGGTTAGCTTGTCTTAATACTTCTCCCTAACTTGAAAAAATCGGCGAACTCTGTTAGATTCGATCAATGAAACTTCTAATCGTTCATTTTATTCTCATCATTGAGATTGTTTTAACTTCATTTTCCACTTCTTATGCCCAAGTATCCAGGACCGAACTTGATGAAATCGCTCTTGCGTTTGATCAAGCATTCAAAGCCAGCTTGCAAAAACACGCTCAAGACCTTGTTATTAATGAACCCCTGCCCATTAAAAATTTTGATTGGTTTGAAAGCCCGATTCAAAGTGCCTCTTATGTGCAGGATACTCGTAATGAAGTAGTGGTTCATATTCTCACGATCATGGGTGGACTTCTTAAAATCAAAGGTGTCACTCAAGATACAGCGGTGCTCATACTCTGCCACGAACTTGGACATGGGATTGGTGGCGCTCCTTTTAAAAGTAAAAATGGATTTGTAGATCATGAGTCTTCTACTGAGGCGCAAGCCGACTATTTTTCAACTCTAGATTGTGCCCCTAAAATTTGGCAAAAGCTACATCCTGAAAAGCTTGTGCTCAGTGCGCCTGATCAAGGTCGTTGCTCTGGTTTGGCAGCCCTAGATTTGGATGGTTTGGAGGCGGTAAATAATTGCCGAAGGAGCTTTGAAGCAATGAAGGGCTATATTGAATATCAGCGAGTAGTTTTTCATCTTTTAGCGCCCTCACAATTTGAAAAATTTGATTCTATACCGGCAACAAGGCTTAGCAATGACATTGATTTCTATCCCAACCCACAATGTCGCTTGGATACTTTAGTACATGGTGCTTTGCGAATGGCGCGTCCAACTTGTTGGTTTCCAGTTGCTTCGTATCCCTAGCCCGGATATTTCATCAGTTTCGTCGTGAAATCGCTGAGCAAGCAATCCAATGGGCGCTATTTTGCATTATCCCGTGGGTCCCAATTCGTCTCAGATCGCCACAAATAGAGTTGTTCAACCTTGGTTCTTGCCCAGGGTGTTTTTCGTAAGAACGTTAAACTCGATTTCAAGCTCGGATTTTCTGTGAAGCATTTAATTTTAATTTTTTCACCAAGTCGCAGCCAACCGTAATTTTCAATCAAAGACGTTACCATCATTTCGAGCGTCACGCCCTCAAGTGGTTTTTTTGCTGGTTTCTTTTCCAAAACAGTTCCTCTCCGACACTATTCAAGACGGTGATATTGAATATCGAAATCTAGTAGCATAATCTTGTCAAGTCAGCTGACGTAATACTTCATTTGCTATAAACAGAATATTGTAAGATTATGGGCCCGCCAGCGTCGCCGCTTAGCTTTCGTTAGTCGTCACAACAAACAGGATTTTGCATGCCTTTAGCAATGCCTTCTATTGATACGCTTTCCCATTTCTGGAAGGTCTTGGTACTTTTTCTCATTCCTATAGGGGGCGGCATTCCCGCAGGCGTCTTATTGGCTCGTAGCCATGCCCTGCCCTGGGAAATCACCACAGTTCTGTATCTTATTTCCGATATAATTTTGGCCTGTTTATTTGAACCCATTTTATTTTTTTTGATTGCCGTCGGAAAGAAGGTCCCATTTTTTTCGCGCCTTGGGGCCGCCCTTAAAGAAAGTATCCAAAAAACAACTGCACTTTATGGAAATAAATTGGGACCTTTTGCCTTGATCATGATTTCTTTTGGTATTGATCCTATGACCGGACGAACAGTCGCGGTTGCTGCTGGACATGGATTTCTTGCTGGTTGGATCATCGCAATTGCTGGAGATATGATCTACTTCGGTGTGATTATGATTTCGACTATTTGGCTCAATAACTATCTGGGAGATGGCACCTGGACGACCATGATCATTTTTGCTTTGATGATGGGTGTTCCCCTTCTTGTACGACGCTTACGCAGCGTTCAAGCCAAGAGTCGAATAACTAACCGAGTGTTCTAATTCTATATCAAAATAAAAACCTTGCCTCCTTTGGGCCAGTATATAACCTACAAAAATATGCGCTCAGCATTTAGCAACTTAAAAGAATTACTCACTTGGATCGGCCTTGGTGGCTTAAGCTTTCTTGTCCATTTCAGCTTTTTGACTTTTAAAAATCACATTTACAAAGAAACCAAAGTTGTCGTATTTCCAAAAAGTCCAGTTGAGCTCAACAGAATTTTCTATTCGGTCAAGTATGGCTACAGAATCGATCATAGTGTTGCCATCGATTTAGACACCAACTTTTATTCTTCGCGTATAAATCGACCCTATGGTTTTCTAGACTTCCAATTTCCGCACTATTTTCGTTTGCATTTTTACTTAAATTTATTGTGCTTTTTCTTGCTGCCCCTATCGGTCTGCATTTATACGTCGAGGATTTGGGTTATTGGATGCATTTTTTTACCGGCCTTCTGACTATCGAATTTTTAAGTGGAAAGAAAATTTCGATCCAACGGCAGGCAAAAAGTTACTTCAGTCTGGACGGATGAGCCAGCTAGCCGAACCCGTTCCGATTAGCCCTCGGTCAACAGAGACTTTGTTTAGCTGAACACCATACAGTGCTATACCCTGGCGATAATCGACCCTGACGATTTGACCTTCGAAATCAACTGAGGTTCGATGGTCGTCACCGATCGTTCCTTCGATCACGTCGCCATTTTCAAATGACGGGGCCGAGCTTGGTCGAGCTTCTTTCAATAATAGACCGAATTGATTGTAGTTCAATGTTTCGAATGCCTCTCGCTTAAGGCCAGGCTTCGCCGCACTCACCGGCATACGGCCTTTAAAACGAACCGCAATGCGCTTAGAATCATCAGAGAGAACTGGTAGCGAAACTTGATGAAGTGGGATTCGCTCAACCGAGATGAAGCGATCTTCATTTACATCATATGCGGTCAGTGCCCCACCAAATACGCAACCCGTATCAACATTGATTCGGTTGGCCAGTCTTTCTGGCGCCTCACTGGGTGTGTGACCGTGAACAATAATCTTTTCCCAACATTCGTTGGTCGTTAAAAATGGACCGCGCGTCCAGAGAAATGTCTCTCGATCTATGAGCGGATCGAGATCTCGTAAATTCTTTTTTAATGGCACACCGGCATGAACAAAAAAGTGCGTTTCAGTTTCATGAAAGAGACGAAGACTTTTTAGAAATTCCAAATGCTCTTGAGGGATATCGAATGTCCCCCCCGGGCCGGCATAGTTGGCCAATGTGGTGCTGCCGCCATTTAACATAAATAGGCCCGATCCAATACTTTCAGGACGTTCTAAAAAATCAAGAAACATCGCCTCATGATTACCCATCAAGGCGACGACTTTACATCGCTTGTTAAGCGCCATGATAATATCAATCACGCCTCGCGAATCGACTCCTCGATCCACATAGTCTCCGAGAAAAACAACTAAGGTGTCGCTATCAACTTTAAGTGTCTTAATCAGTGCTTCAAGTTCCGCCGCGCATCCGTGAACGTCACCAATCGCATAGGTTCTGTCAATCCAACTTTTTTTATCAATTTGCACTGCCATTGGCTTTATTATACTTCGCGATTGCGATTCTTGATATTGAGTTTATATACTTTCTCAAAAAGCTCGACCCGCGTCCGCCAAGCCCCCAATTCATCGACTCGCCAAATGGCGGAAGCTTAGCGTGCGAAATGCACTTCTGCCAAGTTAACCAAAATTTGCAAGCAAATTTTTCAAAAGACTTTGAACACTTCCGCAGGCTACGAAACGCCTGTATTCGGCATGACATTTACCCGCACGAATTTTGGCCCTCTCCTTGCTCGCACTAGCCGGAGGTCAGACTCCATTCATTTCATTCACTATCAAAGTCGGTCAAAAATTGTCACCCTCAATAGAATAAATTTTACTGTCGTGTCACGGCTATTGTGACGCACAGATCTTTTTGATATAATCCATTTCCTAAAATCAATTTTGAAAAAATAATATTGGAGGCCCCGTGAACCGAATTCTAACTGCACTGTTTTCTACATCTTTAGTATTAATTGTGTTTTCAAGCCAGGCCTATGCCGAGGCCCCAGAAATCGACAAATTGAAAGCTCAAGCCGATGCTGAATATGCAATGCGTGACTATAGCCCTCAAGGAGTCGCGCATGCTGCGGCGGCTATGGACAAATTCAGCCAGCTTTCAAAAATGACCATTAACCAAGAGGCTGTTGCAAGATTTAACCTCGGTGTTTTGAAAGCAAATTACTTTATCGGCGATAACAGCACGGACAAAGCCCAGCAGAAGCAAATTTTTCAAAATGGAATGAATTTAGCTGACACCGTTCTTAA
>JAYVXS010000295.1:0-3375 GCA_043784965.1 Bdellovibrionales bacterium | reverse complement strand
TTCCCGCAAGCTTTATCGTTACGCTAAAAACAGGATTGCGAGATAAGGGTGGAGTTTCTCGATTGCAGCGGCTCGCAGGCGAAATTCAAGCAATTGCTGATGTGGAGGAGGTCTCTTATGGACAAACCTGGGTGCAAAATTTTTCAAGATTAGCAGAAGCTATTTCTCGCTCCGGGTGGATTTTGATTTCAGTTCTTCTAGCCGGAAGTCTATTGATTATAAGCAACGCTATTCGCGCTAGCATTTCAAGCCGAAAAGACGAAATAGAAATTTTAGAACTTGTTGGTGCTACGGCGAGGATGATTCGCACTCCCTTTGTTTTTGAGGCGGCAGTAATGGGTTTTTTGGCGATGTTTCTTGCTTTGGTCCTCAACTACACATTGTTTACTTGGGGAAATACTTTTTTGAAGGACAATTTATCTTTTGTTAGAATCTCAGATCAAATACTGTTTATGAGGCCACTGCTTTTGATTGTACTCATTGTTTGTGGTCCAACATGGGGAATGCTCAGCGCCTACTTTACAATTCAAAAAATTAATAATGGTTGGGCCGCAGCAGAAGGAAAAGCTGAGTGAAGTATTTTTTTACACTTATTAACTTGGGATTACTGTTCGCACTGTCGAGTCAGGGGTCTGAACGTCCAGTTACTGAGGGTCAAGTATCCCTGCCCAGCACGCTACAGACCAGCGAAAACGAGAGCTTCCACGAGAGCGTTGACGTTGCGAGTGAAGTTCAAAAAAATCGAGACTTAATTGGAGAAAGCGAACAAGAAAAGCGCAAAGTTTTAGGATCACTTTACGAAATTTCGAAGCGCATGAAAAAAATCACCCAAGAAAAAGGCGAAATGGTAGATAAGTTACTGCGCACTCAAAGCGGCGTAAAATCTATTGCTAGAGATATCGCAAAACTTGAAAAGAAAATTGCTAACGAGCAAAGACAGTTGCGAGTTGGTCTGCGAAATCTATATAAAATGTCAGGTGAAACCTATGTAGCAATTCTCTTTTCTCAAGAAACATTGAACTCACTTGATCGCTCCCTAAAGTTTCTAAAAATTCTATCAGACCACGATTTTGAGCTCATTAAATCATATGAAAAGAGCGTAAGTGATTTAAAGGCAAGAAGAAGTAATCTCAACATCGAAGTTAAGAAGTTAGTTCACATTGAAGGAGCTATAAAAAAGCAAGAATCACTAATTTTATCTGAGCATGATGAAAAATATAAAATAGCTGCAGATATTGAAAGCAGAAAACTTGCAAATGTTGAAAATATTAAAATACTGCGAACACGCGCCCAGAATAAAAAGTTAACAAGCTATGATGCGGCTCTTTCGGAGCTCCTAAGAACGGCATTTTATGAAAATAAGGGACAGCTACCGGCCCCAGTTTCAGGTCAAATTTCTCACGACTTTGGTCTAAGTAAACACGATGACTATCCAATTGAGTTTAGTCACAAGGGCTGGCTTTATTTGACACCAAAGGCGGCGGCAGTCGTAGCTATTTATGATGGTAGGGTTTCATTTCGCGGTCGAATTGATGGCTACGGTGAAACGATTATCATTGATCATGGTGACCATTACTACTCAATCTATTCACACCTTAGTCAAGTGAGAGTAAAAATCGATGAGTCGGTTAAGAAATCCCAGGCACTGGCGACTGTTGGCTCGACTTCGAAATCAAATGATGGTGAAATTTATTTTGAAATTAGGCACTTCTCAGAACCGGAGAATCCAAAACATTGGATTTTACCCCAAGAGGTTAAAGTATCTAAAATTGAATGAATACTGAGTGGTAACATAAAATTAAATAAGTAATACTAGGGGTTTGATTCAAAGGAGATTTTGTGAAGTTTAGATTAAAAAAAATGCTGATTAGTGGCGGATTAATAATATGTTCAGCCGTCGCATTGATCGTGGCGACCTCCTCTGGCTTTTCCGCCTTCGCAACAGAACGCTACCAAGATCTTCAGATTTTCACCAAGGTGCTTAATTTTGTTCAGCAGTATTATGTCGAAGAGGTGGATACCAAAAAGTTAGTTTACGGTGCAATCAAAGGAATGCTTCAAGAACTAGATCCTCATACAAACTTTTTGCCACCTGATCTTTACAAAGAATTCGAAAGCGAAACAAGCGGTGAGTTCGGTGGGCTCGGCATCGAAATAACAGTTCAAAATGATGTTTTGACGGTCATCGCACCGATCGAAGACACTCCTGCATGGGAAGCCGGAATTCAAGCGGGAGACAGGATTGTCGAGGTAAATGGCGAGAGCACGAAGGGACTAAGTCTTGCTGAAGCGGCCCAAAAAATGCGCGGAAAAAGAGGAAGTAAAGTTCGACTCGGAATTTTTAGAGATGGCTTTGATAAGCCCAAAGAATTTGTGGTTCAGCGTGGTGTTGTAAAAGTTCGATCTGTAAAATACACCGATCTCAATGATGGATTTGGTTATATCCGACTTACGAGCTTCATAGAGAATTCAGGCGCTGAAATGGAAAAGGCGGTAAAAGAACATCTTAAAAACAGTAAGGTTGGTGTAAAGGGATTGATTATCGACTTACGCCGAAACCCAGGTGGCCTCCTTGATCAGGCTATTCGAATCAGTAACCTCTTCTTAAATAAAGGAATAATTGTATCAACGATTGGACGCAATCAAAGAGAAAAAGAAGTGGTAATGGCCAAAAAAGAAGGTGGCTTTGTAAACTTTCCGTTGATTATTTTAATCAATGAATACTCAGCTAGTGCCAGTGAAATTCTTGCGGGCGCACTGCAAGATAACAAACGTGCACTCATTATGGGGCAAACTAGCTTTGGAAAAGGCTCAGTGCAATCAGTTGTAAAGTTAGGTGATGGTTCGGCGCTTAAGTTGACCGTGGCCAGATACTATACACCCAGTGGACGTTCGATTCAGGCCGAAGGAATTAAGCCGGATGTTTTCATTGATGATGTTGATGCCGAAAATTACAAGAAATCCATCATTAAGCGTGATGTAAGACGTGAGTCTGATATGCAAAATCACTTGCTCGGCACCAAGGAGCAGGAACAGGCCAAAGAGAATGAAGCTAATAAGACCACTCCAGCAGAAAAAAAACCAAGTGAGGATATCAGCTATTGGTGGAAGGGGGATACTTCGAAAAAGAAGCCAACCTCTCCACGAGAAAAGCTACTGAGCGAGGACTTTCAAGTTATGCAGGCATACAACTATCTCAGGGCATGGAAGACCATTGAGAGCTATGGCGGATCAGTCGCTTCTGCCGCAGCTAATTTACCAGTTGCTACCCCAGTATTGGATGCGCAAGTACCAAAAGCACCAAAGAAAGAAGTGAAATAAGCGGCTGTGAAGAAAGTTTGTTTGTTGCTCGCAATATTTCTGATGGCGTTAAAT
>JAYVXS010000294.1:0-3379 GCA_043784965.1 Bdellovibrionales bacterium | reverse complement strand
AATAAGAAAATAATGTTCCTCATCTGAGGCTTAAACGAGAGCAAGCTCGAATTAGAAATTCAAATTTTATCAGAATAAAAGACCATAATAAATGAACTATCATTGGTGTCCTCAGGATGAACAAAAAGAATATTTCTTGCCAAACAAAACTTCTTGCGCCATTTGGGTAAGCGGCCATCACCTCTTGCGAATAGCTAGAAAACAAAAAGCTTAAGAGTAAGAATGACTTTAAAAAACTCATTCAACTATTCAAGGGTAGAAGGACCTGCCGGTCAAGGCAACAAGTATTGAAAGTCATTCCCTTTTATCCAGTTATTTAACGGCAAAATTGAGGAGTCTCAGTCTGCGTGAAAAGCCCGTAAATTTATTAGCGGCTTCGCGATTACTTGCAGTATATGAGGATTGTCATCGAAATTTCATCAATCGGTCGGATCGACAACGTGATACACTTCGTGCGGAGCGAATGCTTGCCGCCTTGGAACTAAGCCGTAAAGCCGCAAGACGAGGAGACGTACTCAATTTTGAACTCCGCTCAAGTTTTCAGAACCTTGTGCTGGGTGAAGAGGTTTCATTTCGTACAAGCGATGCGTACGCTAAACAGGGTCGGGAACGCTATATTTATACTCCGGAAACTAGAAGAAACTTTGAAAATTGTTTGCTGCAGGTGAAAGATCTCGGCACCCCTTTGCCGTTGCGAGCTGGGCGAGTTTTTTTTAGATATCTGTTTTTTTCATCCCTTTTCAGATGGCAATGCCAGAGCCTCAAGGTTGGCACTCGACTTCATTTTGACTCAGGCCGGATATGGATTATTAGCGGTCGAACCCATATTTAATATGAGTCATCCATTTATTCCGGACTGTCTGTCGCTCATTGCTCAATCCCTGGCCGAACTCATTGGGCCTTTAAGTTAGGATAGTGCTTCAGATTTTCTATAAATCTCTTTGCTGCTGTCGTAAGATATTCACTAACGGCCAAGAATATTAAGGCCCAGGTTTGTGTGACCGAGCACTTGAGTTTAAAATAATTTACCGCTGAAACTTCGGCCGCTGACTGCTAAAAATTGAAAAAATTGTCCGTCTGCAAAAACAAATATTTCTTTAGTTTAATATTAGAATCTCTCAGCTAGGACAATGCCTTTCGCTGTCAACGCTGTCTATAGCAGACAAAGCTAGATTGACATCTTCAAATTTGAATTTTTGATCGATAAGATAGCGCGATAAACCCGAAAAATCGTGGTTTTCTATAGGGGAGCAGGGCATTTTCATAGGAGCTATGATAGAGGCAGATGGCAATTCAGGTGTCTTTCTACAGGGAGAATGGCAGACTACGCAGTGAAAAAGTGGTGCTTTTCTTGTTTTTGCTTCAGATTTTCTTGATTTTATGATTCTTTCCATTGGACAAACGCTTTTGTCTAGGTATGATAGCAGGCAGGAAACTACTAACCCATAAAGGTAAGGAACCAAAAATATGGCGAAAGCAAAGAAAAAAGCTACTAAGAAAGCTGCTAAAAAAACGACTACAACTAAAAAGGCAGCTCCTAAAAAAGCCAAAGCAAAAAGAGCTGGTAAGCCTAATGCGGCTTTCATGAAGCCTTTAACTTTGAGCAATGAGCTTTCAGCAGTTATCGGAGCAAAAGCTGCTCCACGAACAGAAGTGGTAAAAGGCCTCTGGAAATACATTAAAAAACATAACCTTCAAGATGCTAAAAATCGCAGAAACATCAATACTGATGATAAACTTCGCGCCATCTTCGGAAAGGCCACTGTTGGCATGTTCGAAATGACAAAATTAATCGGAAAACATTTGAAATAGTTTTAATTCGTTTTCTAAAAGCCGCGCTTTCGAGTGCGGCTTTTTTTTGCCTTTTTTGCCACTCTTGATTTTATCGGGATATTATTAGCCCAGATGTGAGCGCCCCTATTGGTCAGCTTCGAGCGAATCTCGCGAGTCACTTCATTTTCCCACTTCATTTTCCCAAAGTCGAGATAGCCTTCCGCAACAAGCTTTCGTAGCTGCTCCCAATAAAAGCTGAATGTGCCATTGTAATGCTTTAAAGTGCCAGCAGCAGTCGCTGAGCAATTCGCTAGGGCCAATAGCTGGATCACTTGGGCAGGCTGGTAATACCAAAAGGCAGGCGCTCTCACGGGCCTCAAAATACGATGACATTCTACAAAAAGCTTTCTTGTTTGAGTCAATGAACAGCCGAAACGAGCGTAATAAAATTCGCAATCTCGCTTTGGCTCTTTTATGAGAGGTTTGCAAGATAAGCGCAAAGCTTGGCTAAATTAAAGGGGCTAAAATAGCCGCAATCCTTGGAATGATTTGAAAATAAATATTTAAATTCAGTCTATGTTAGGCGGCGAGTCTAAAGCAAAAAAGTGGGTTTAAGAGTAGCGCACCTGAAGAGTTCTGCCGGCATATTCATAGCCGTTGAACATTTTGATTCCAGCTTTAGCTTCTTCTTCAGAAGACATTTCAACAAAGCCGAAGCCTTTACTAATGCCAGAAATTACCGAGGCCTTTTTGACTAAACCAACTTGGGCAAACAAATTTTGAAGTGAAGTTAGGTCCACTGAATTCGAAATATTCGCGATGTAAAGTTTTTTACTCATCGAAAGCTCCCCCGGTTGAATGAATCGACTCTCAAAAAAAAGGGAGACTTAAAAAAACGTCTCCCTCAAACTAAATACTATTAAAAACTAGTAACGATTGTCTCTGCGTCCGCCGCCGAAACCACCGCCGCCGCTGCCACCATTTCGTGGCTCCATTGGCTTAGCTTCGTTAACAGTCCAAGGGCGGCCATTACGCTCAACTCCATTGAATTTGTTAATCGCTGAAGTGGCTTCTGCATCAGAAGACATCTCTACGAATCCGAAGCCTTTGCTTCGACCAGATTCACGATCCATAATGATCTTAGCTGATTCAACAGTTCCACACTCAGAAAAAGTGTCGACCAAATTTTGGTCAGTTTCAGAAAACGACAAATTACCAACATACAACTTTTTACCCATAAGTCCTCCATCAGGCTTGGGGCCGCTAAGGAGGACTTGGGCAAACACGCACAGGACTCAATAGAAGCAATCAATAACTTCCTCTAAGCTAACACATTCAAATGCAAATTGACAGTTGAATCGGAAGGAGACTGCTTTTTAAATTCAATTTTTGGAACAAAGCTAAAAAAGACGCGTACAAAAGGCCCCGCGTCTTAAATGATTTGAAGTAGTCTAGCCCGGATATTTCATCAGTTTCGTCGTGCAATCGCTGATTCGCAGATTGGCCGGGCGCTTGAGCGACCATTGAGCGACCATTGAGCGACCATTGAGCGACCATTGAGCGACCATTGAGCGACCATTGAGCGACCATTGAGCGACCATTGAGC
>JAYVXS010000293.1:0-3386 GCA_043784965.1 Bdellovibrionales bacterium | reverse complement strand
GGTTCGATAAAATATTATCCTGAGCTTTATAAAACGCCAAATGAAATCATGTTTCATCTCAGCGAGCTCAGCCATGAGCTTTTAAGTGATAATATTTGTACCACGATTGATGATAAAGAAACGCATCTCAGTACGTATTGCCATGATAGTGGGAAGGTCCTTCAGACTTGTGAGTCGGGAGATGTTAAACTCACGTTCACTGCGCAGGTTCTAGATGACGGCCTATTTTCTTTCTTTCCACTTCTCAGCTGGCTCTTTATAGCTGCCGGGATAATTTTTATGGCCATTTATACTTGGACGTCTCGTATGTGCCGTCACTCCATTTCAACCCTGATTGAAGAAATGGGTGGGGAGAAAAGAAAACTATCGTTTGCAGATAAATTTGCTCGATGGCTTGTCTTCCATACTGGAACCAGCGAAGCGATTGAGTGGAGCAAACTTGAGTTAAAGCCTGATATAGATAAATTTAAAGAAGTCCTAGAAGAGAAAGCTTCACAGTTGGTATCCGAAAAAGTTCGCCAAAAAGAAAAAGACATTCACAACGAAATGATCAAGCATCTTCGCCATGATATCCGTGCTTGTGTCCCTGTTTTTCAGATGTCGTTAGCGCCATTAAGAATAGCGAGGCCTGAATCTTGTGATATGCAGGCTCAAGGCATTCGAAATATGAATCTTATTCTTGATAAACTAGATCAAGTGGGCAAGACGATTGAAAAGAAGAGACTTGTCGTCGTCGAAGTGGCTTTGGAGTCGAAGCTCTTTCATTTGTCACAGCAGTTTCAAGAATAAAAAAAGGCAAAACTTATTTTAAGTTATAACCCGAAGGATCTCTCCGGAGTGATGGCCGAAGAAGATGCTTTTACAGAGATCATTCAAGATATGCTCACAAATTCTCTTGCGTCAATTTCTGAGGGCGGCAGTACTGAGGTTTCAGTGACCCAAAATCAGCATTACTGCGCAATCAAAATTGAAGATGACGGCGTAGGCATTAGCGCGGAAAACCAAGCGAAACTTTTTTCTCACGGTTTTACTACCGGCAACTCCGGCGAAGCTGGGGTAAGTCTATACAACGCGAAAATTAAAATTCAATCTTGGGGTGGCAAGCTTTTTTATGTTCCGAGCGAGAAGGGTGCGGTATTTCTAATTAAACTTCCTTTAGCTGAACGAGGTATTTTTGTTGGCCTTGTCGGTGACGAGCGTTTTCGAATCATTGACGATCAGAGTATGACCGAGAATTCATTGATTCAATCGGGGTTTAAGGTTTTAGCATCTGCTGAGACATATAAAGAAGGTTTAGAGTTACTGAAGAATTCTCCAGAAGACGGGGCCACGTTTCTCGTCGATCATAGACTTGACTGTCAGAATGTCGGAAGGGACCTCATTGCCGCTCAATCGAAAAGAGATAAGATCTATCTTTGTACGAATGACTACGATTGCTTTGATGTGATTTTAAGGGCGCGCGAACTTGGAATTAAAATATTACCAAAACCTCTTTGTCTATATACTTTCTTTTCATAGAGGAATAAGGAGTTGCGAAATAAGATTTGTTTAGATGTGCCTAGAAGCATTGGGCTAAAGAACATCTTCTAATTTTGCAATTTGTTCTTGGCGTTTTGCGGCATTCATTTTTTGAATATTTTGAAGCTTCCACTGAATTCCAGGAAGGCTTTCGACCCCATTGACGCCTAAGAGATTCCAGATAGGCTCACCTGCTTTTAAGCTTAAGAGAAAATTTCTCTCGTCTATGGTCATTGTTTTTTGTAAGTTCTGAATGAGTAGAGCTCTTGCTGTGTACAATTCTTCGAGGCTGATATTTGTACTCGTCATCCCTTTAAATTCTGAATTGAATATTGTGGTCAGATTTTTTAAGTTGGGCTTGATCAGCTCATGCATGGGTCGATCATGACTACACAAAAAAACCAGAAAACCTTTGCGAATAGTATCAGTCAGCCCTTCGGTTTCAAGCAAGATTTTTATGTCGAATAGGTCTCTGGGGTGTTGGCGGTCTAAGGCCGCACAAATTTTTCCGCCATAAAGATCAGCGAGAGGTACTATCGGGACGCTTGCACTCATTTCAAAAAGTTCTTCGGCTTCTTTGACTAGAGTCATGGTCACAGGTTCTGATGTTGTTCCTCGTAAAACTTCATTGGGCTCAATTTTTATAATTGCATTTTTGAGGTGAATAACGAGTTTGATAATTCTTCGGTCTCTTTCAGTTCGCAGAACCTTTGTTTCCGGAACAGTTTTTTGAATTTTTATAGCGATTCTTTCAATGGCAGCACTTATATTGTGAAGTGAGGTTTTTCGATCTTCGATTGGCACGTAGGTTAAATCAATATCAACACTCAACCTTGGCATAGGTCGAACGAACATATTAATTGCCGTCCCGCCCTTCATCGCGAAGCAAGTTTCGCTCGCCACCGCTGGCAAACATCTCAGCAAAAGCTCGGCTTGTGGGTAAAAAGTCGTGTCTCTCATTTGCTCCTCGGAACAATTATTTGATACTTTTGATTCAGCTCTCCATGAGGAACGATTGCGCGCTTGCCTTGCCCTAAATTGATCTTTGACTCATCTAATTTTGAAAACCAAGCATGAGCTTCTTTTTCTGCCAAATATAAAAATAGCCTTTTTACTTTGATCGATGAGCATTTCTCAAGAAGCTCTTGCACAAGTGTGGGTCTAAGATTTGTCAGGTTTTCGAAGATTAATTCAGCCTCTTCAAAGCTTTGCTTTGACGGGACGTCTTCTAGTAACTCAAATATTGCTCGTTCAGGGCTTGAAGCGCGAATATTTATTTTTTCAAATTTAAGTTCTGAAAAACTGGTTATAGAAGATTCTTTACTAAAAAGTGAAGTCTTATGAAATTCAAAAGCTGCTACATCATCAAGCTTTGTCACCCATTTTGGCAATCTGCTAACATCATTGCTATAGAGTTGCATCACGGGTGCTTTCGCCATCGGCAGAAAATGCGCAAGGCCCTTGAGCTCGAGAGCAGTCGTGCCGCCGACCCAAGTATTTATTTTTAAGAGACTTTGGAGTGCGTACACGGCACCTTGCCAGGTTGGTGTATCACCTTTTCGGAATACGACTCCCTTTGCTGCCCTTGTGATCCAGTTGTATTCTTCATAGCGATCAAGTAGCTGCCTTGAAATTCCCTGCTCGGAAAGCCACGCGGTCGGTGCCAGAGCACCAGGTGGGCAGAGCAATAGAACACGGTTTAATTTACTACTTTTTTGTCCATCCATGATAGACATTTAAGCGTAAAAATGAACTAAAGGCAAGCATCAGTTTGATAATTATAGTAAACGTCAATCTAAGATAGACATTTAAGTATAATAATAAACTAAACCAAGTAATTCATCCACTCAAACACCGAAAAACCAGCT
>JAYVXS010000292.1:0-11008 GCA_043784965.1 Bdellovibrionales bacterium | reverse complement strand
GCAGACATGCGCCTCTTGGTCACTAATCTTCATTGCGACGGACCCACGCATTGCCGCATGGCTACATCCAAGCAAGTTAAATCCAAAAAATAAAAATACCACGAATAAAAATTTCATTTTAGTTCCCCTATTAGATTAAATAAAATCAAACCTCTATGATCTTTTGCAATGAAGCTGCCATCCGAAAATGGGACAGTTGCAACCCACTCATCCTCATACTTGATATGGATAATAATTTGTCTTTATTGCGTCAGCTTATTGAGACACATATTCATTAATATGGGACAAATTGTCACTTTGCTGGACCATAAGAAAATCATATTAAAGTTGAGCCTTCTTCGATTTTTTAATGAGGATATCAAGCTGAAGTAGAGAACTTCAGGACATCAGCGCCTTCAGCCTAAAATTTTTTTATTGAATTTGGCGTCCTGGCAAATTGTAAAGGAGACCTGCCTCACTTTGAAGAGAATATGACTTGGGTATCAGATAGATCAGCTAAGGCATAGGTACGGCCGTTCGACTTAGAAAACCAGCCAGAATGAAAATCAATGTGACTAGAAACATTTCTAAACCAACTTCACGTCTAATGTTTGCAGCAAATTTAAATTCTTCCCTTGAACGTCTGTTTCGAAGGTGTATGAACTGATTGATAGAGGCGATGCCGAGAGTTCCAAAGAAGATAAAGAGTTTTGCGAAAACCATTTCGCTATAAGGAGACTGAAGCGGATCACTTATGTTCACGCCCGACAAATATGCCATAAAAGAGCCTGTAAGCAAAATCCCAACAGTAGCACTCATTGCAAAATGTGAGAAGCGTGTGACCACCTTATAGCTTGTATCTGAGTTGCCGATCAAATTTTTTGATCTCCTGCTAAGCCACATATGTAGAGAGATGAGTCCGCCTGTCCAGATTCCAACTGAAACTGAATGGATTAAATCTAAAAGAATTCTTAATAATCTGTTTTCTTCTATCGAATATGCATGGCCGGTAACAACAGAAAATAGAGGCAATGATAAAACAAAAATGCCGATTAGGAGATAGCCATGTCGATAAAGCTCCACCTTTTTTACGAATATGAAACTAAGAAACAATAAAATTACTTTTATGCACCAGATGTGCGCAAAACGAGTCATCGTCATTGCATTCCAAACCTCTTGAAACGCCCAGGATTCGGCCATTTCATGAGCGACAAGAATCATCCAAATAAAAGAACTTATAAAAGCCATGCTGACAATCAGGCGAAATTTTTGGGCAAAGTCAGAAAAGAGACCAACGGCGACTACCCCGCCGGATGGGAGAATAAAACAGTAAAATAAAGCAAAACCTATGAGGCAAAAGGTTAAAAGATAATCAATACCATGAACGAGTCCCAACAGATTTTCCATCTCTATTTCTGATTGGATGGATTAAATATAAAGATATAAGTGCCTTTCATAGTATGACTATCTTTGGTCACGGCCTTCCAAGAAACTTGATAGGATGCTTTTTCATTTTTCAATGGATTCAAAGTCGCAATGAGAATTTTTTTATCTTTTTCATCTGCCTTTGCGTTTTGACTTACAATTTCGTGCGTAACGAAATTTTCAACTTCAATTTTACTCATAGCAAATTCAAGGTCTTCTGAGAACCTTGCTCGAACTTCAGTAGGCGCAACAACTACAACTTCATCTTTAGTGGGCTGAGACTCGACCAAATGAGCGTGTGCGGAAACCAACTGCGATTGAAAAAGTATGCTACCCGATAAGAAAATTATTTTTTGAAGTTTTGTCATGTGATTTTCCCTTGTTATTTATTTTTTGGCGTGACGTCAAAGTTTAAAAGTTTTTCATTTCCATCGGGCAAAATCAATTTAATTGCCCACGGGCCTTTCATGGCGAAGGGTGCCTTCACTTGATATTTTCCTGATGACATTTCTTTAACCTCTGGCTCTTCAGTTCCCATATCCATGCTGGTCATAAAAACCTGAGCTTTCAGCTTAAGTCCTTTCACAAACTTTTTGTTTTTAACATCAGTGATTGAAATTTCAATATTGTTGACTCCGACACTGGTAGTCCCGCTCAAATTTTTAGTTTGAAATTCATATAGTGAATCGGCGGGTTGCTTTTCTCCGTGAGAACTAGCTTTGTCGTGTTCCTGATAATCCTTAGGCTCAGTTTGAACAACTGCCGCTTTCACGGACATATCCATTGACATACCTTCCATTCCAGAGCCTTCAACCATCATGAGATTCATCATTTGTACCATTGGCGCTTGATCACCGAAACCTTTTTGCGATTCGAAATCTTCGTTTCCCTTAACCGTCGTTATTTTTTTGGGCTCTAACTTCGGCATAGATGGCATACCTTCGATTCCTGCTTGAGCTAAGTTTAAGAATAAAATGCTGATTAAACTCACAAACACATTTCGCATAGATATTCCTTCCAATTTAATTGGGGATATATTGATGTTCTTGATTCAAGAGACTTCGGCGTGGATTGATGTGCTTATTGAAGAGTGCATCAAAATTAAAAGCCAAGCCAACTTCAATCGTGTTCTCGAAACTGACCCCAGGGGATTGATAAGCTGCCAAGCTAGGACTTCGCGATTGCCCTTGGAATTGACCGATTAGATCAAAACCTTGACCTAGGGTTTTAACTCCGGTCAATGCAAAGCCAAAAGAGTTGGCCTGGCTTACCTTAAAATAGTTTTTATATGCTGACGTTAGTGCCACTTGGTAGCCAGAGCCTCCGAATGGTTTATAGAGATAACGAAGAGCAAGTGCTGCGGCATTGGAGTCAGCTTGAAAGGTGTCTGTCACGTTTTGAAAACTCGTCAGTTGACTTCCCAGACTTAGAATATCTTGAAATCTTAAATCGACGAGATTCGTTACGCTCCTATTTAAATTGATCGTAGCGCCTCCGTAAATTTGACTCAGTCCAGATGGAGAGTTGATGCTGAGTTTAATGTATTCATATCCGAATCCGTAGGAAGGGAGAGTGCTAAAATTTTCAAGCCCTGGCGGCGCCAAATACTGAAGAGTTATGCCGAATGAATTGATTCCCGTATCGGAACCGAGATTTGCGCTGTTGATAAGGTGCTGAATATGAAAATTTTCGAAAAAACTAAAGTTCTGGTTAAAGCTTATTGATGCGACATTTGCGTAACGATGTTCTTCAATGTTCACTCCATTTGAAAAGGGATCGGTTGGGTTGGTCAAGGTGACCAAGTCATCTCCACGTAAGGTTGGGAAGTCGACAATATGTGCTGTTTTATTGTCAGTACGACCAATCAAAATTTCTATCTTCTTAGATTGATAGTCGACGAAAGATTGATGAGTAAAGTACGAGGTATTGTTTGCTGCCGCTTGATTGGCTGAATCAGTCGCTAAGTCGCCAAAAACAAAACTTCCAATTGCCTCATCGTAGAGCCTTTGAGATGCGCCGACGAGCAGGGCCGAATCAGAAAAGTTGATTCCGGCTTCACTTTGTCGATCGGACATTCTCGCAACTCCTAAGGTCGATATGCCCACTCCAGCCACTTCAATTTGCGGTGAAAAACTTTGATCCTCAGGAATAGGGACGGGCTGAGCTAATGTCGCAAGTGATGCGGTCGGATAAAGCAGGCCAATCATCGAGAAAGACAAAAATGCTTTGAGAAAGGTATTCACGAGCTCACCTGAACTATTTCTGGAACTTTGACATTAAATTTCTCCGCATCTTCATACATCAGCATAGTCATCATTCCGCCAGGAAAAAAGCCGTTGTTGGTAGTGGCAAGATCGCTATGATCATGAAAATGCCAATAGCCTGGATTAAACCCCTGAATAATAATATCTGACGTCGTTCCGGGAAAAACTGGAATCGTATTCATTCTCACTGGTGAGGCTAATGGAGAGCCATCCTGACAAACATGCCAAAAGTCGTGACCATGCAAATGCATAAAATGCGGCATCATGCCTACACCAATGAGACGTACGCGAATATTTTCACCCGAGCGAATCATAAGTTCATCAGTCATTGGATACGACTTCCCATTGATCATGAAGAAATTAAAATTTGGAGACATATTTCGACCCGCACGAGACGCGACATAAGGTGGAATATATCCAGATTTTACTGCATCAACGAATGTTTTTTTGTTTTTGAACATCCCCATCATGCGGCCGTTCATTTCTTTCATTAGATGTGCTGACTCGCCCATCTTCTGCATCGAAGTCATTTCTTTGGCCATTTCTTCCATCTGACTTTCAACCATGAAAGTATCGACTTCGCTTAAGCATAAAGTATATTCTCGGGTGTACTTAAATACGTCTTTTACTGGATCTACTTTAGGTTCAACTATAAGGGCCCCGAACATACCGGCTTGAACGTGAACGTTCGTCATATTGTGACAATGATAGAAGTGAGTGCCCGCAGGCTGTGCCCTAAATAAGTATTTGAAGCTCTGATTAGGACCCACGCCCCATTGAGTACCGTTTGGCACTCCATCCATCTCGTTCTCAAGCATTATTCCATGCCAATGAATAGTGTGAAATTCGGAAGTTTTATTGGTAAAATTCACCATAACCCAATCACCCTCAGTTACTCTTATCTCGGGGCCTGGATAAGTACCATTGTAGGTAAAAGCATGAATTTTGACTCCCGGAACTATTTCATGGATTGAAATACCGAGCTGAATATCAAACTCTCTAATTTTTTCTCCCGGCTGTGGTCCTTTGCGGGGCGAGTATAAGGGTTTCGTTGAGTCTGGTTGAAATTTATTATTCCGGTTGTTTTGATTGTCCGTTGGCCCCTTACTTAAGGAACTAGAGGAGGCATTAGCTGGAGTACTTTTTAACAGAAGTGACGCGCCTAATGCTATACCTCCGGTACCTGCCGCAGATATAAAGGATCTTCTATTAAGAACCTTTCTCTTTTCTTTCATTTAAACCGCCCTTTATTATATATACGAACAATCCGGCAGAAATGTGACAATGTCATAAAAAAATCTGTTTTCAACAATACCCTCAATGGGTACTAAGTACAGTCGTTTTTTATGACATCGCTCTTGGCTCGAAGAAAAAATATGTCTTAGATTTAGTTGAAAACTGGCGCAAATTTTAACTCCCGAACTAAAATCCATCTAATATTTACACCCTTATCATCGGATCTTGACCATCTGTCGACTTAACACTACCGTAAGGCTCCAATTAAATTTGGTAGGATGGTTCAATGAAGAAAACAAAAGTTGCCAAGACTACTGGTCAGGTCGTCCCTCACGATCATTCGTCCGAGCTTAAAAGACTGAATAGAATTAAAGGACAGGTCGAGGGCGTTGAACGCATGATTATTGATAGACGATATTGTCCTGAGATTGTTGTCCAAATTAAGGCCGTCCGGTCGGCCTTGAGAAGCCTTGAATGCTCAATAGTAGAAGGGCATATGTATCATTGCGTAAAGGCGGCAATCGACAGCAAAGATGAAAATGTCATTGAACAAAAGTTGGATGAAATAGTGCTTTTAATGAAGGGCCAAGATTATTAGTCAGGTTAGACCTTCATCACCTAGACGCTGACCAGTTACAATAAAATTAGTAATCAGACCAACAAGAGTCGATTGCCCAAATTTATAATAGACGCCTGGTAGTTCAAGTACGCCAGCGTAGTCGCCAGCCCAGGAGTTAGTGTGTCTGCCAGAATCAATATTGCTCTGGATTCCACTATCAAATTTAGGTTGAGGTACGATCCCAACTCCTAAATAATAAAACCAATGCTCTTGGCTTTGATGGCTCAGGGCTTGTGTCGAAGCACTCTGATTTTCTTTGGCAAATGTGGGCAGATTTATATAAAAAATTGATAAAATTAAAATTACGATTTTCATAACTCAATTTCACCAGAGTTTACACAAATGTACAAATCTTTTTAGAGTTTGCATGAGCTTTGCGGAGAGACAGGGGATACATTCGCATCTATAAATAAATATTCATCATGAACCACCAAAAGTCGGACGCGTCTTGAGCGACGGTTTTTTCATTTCCGATGAAGCTCATGAGCTCAAAGTGAGAATAAGGTAACCATTGAAATCCATATCCATAGCTATCAAATTGCGAATTTCGATTTGAATTATCTAAGTAACTTCTGTCAAATTGAACGTAAGGAGTAAATCCTTTGAAAATCTCGTAGCCAAGACGATGAAAAGTTGCGTAGCCGTTTTGAACTATCCCCGTCGAGAAGATTTGTTTATTCTGAAAAAATATCTCAGAATCTAAAAATAATTTTTTAGTAATAGAAAGAATGGCGTAAGGTCCACCTACTAGGCGCTGAAAATCTGCTTGCTGTCCAGAGTATGCACTAATACCTACACGAGAGTTTTGAGAAATAAAAAAGCTTTGATTGACGGCTGCGCCAAAATCTCGTTTTACACCCTTTTCTTGAGGCGAATTTGCCATCAAAGAAAAAATAGTTGATGCTCTTTCGCCAGAGTAAGACATCTCTAAATTGTGAGATTCGGAACCCTCATTCCAATTGAGCCCCCTTCTTGTAGCACTCACATGATCCGGTCCATTTAGGCCGAAAGAAAAAAGAAATTTACCGGCTCTGACGCCCCAATTATCGTCAATTCGATAAAGAGCATAATATCGTCTGGAGAAGAATTCATTTAAGTCTCTTGAGGTATTGTCACGCGAGCGAAATCCGGCTGTCGCAATGATCGCGAATTTCTCTTGATCGATTCCGGCCTCAAGGTCGCCTTGCATTGGTATGAACTCGGCTGTCTCTTTTAAGGCTGAGTTCCTCCAGGTTTGAACACCTCGTAGAAATATCCCTGCGCGCAGCCAGGGTTTATTTATTCTTTCATTTTCGACATCTGTAAAAAGCAAACCCGCAGTTTTTGAAGCCCCCCAAGAACTCATCAGTTCAGCAGAAAGTGATCTACCGTAAGGGGTTAGTACGCCGCCACCAGAAGGAGCTTCATGGCAGGAAGTACAGTTGAAGTATCCATGCCGTACATTTTCGGGAAATGCCACGGACTCATTCGACAAGGTCATTGTAAAGAAAAATAAAAAAACAATCTTCACTTTTTTATTTTCAACTCTGCCGTAACTTGAATTTCATCAGCAATTTTAATTCCCATATATGTCGGAATAGTAATCTGATGCGCAGTGATTGTCGTTTTTGTTTTTGCACTTACGCTAATTTCTGTCTTAGATGAGTTGATATCAGCAGTTCCCTCAACTTCATGCTCGATTCCGTGGATGTTCATTTTGCCTTTAAAGGGAATATTTTTTTGAGAGAACTCTTCAATATAAGGATCTTTTTCAAACTTCAGATTTGAAATTTTCAAAACTGCATTCGGAAACTTATTCACCTCAAGATATTTCTCTTTCATATGCGTATCTCTAAGAGAGATTCCTGTTGTCATATCAGACAATCCAACAGAAATATCGCCCTTTACATTGCTTCCCTCAAGCTCCATCAATCCTTTTGCCTTGCCACCAGTTCCATTGATTTTGAGTAAACTAGGCCTGCCAATAGCTGTAAATTCAATCTTTGAATCTTCCTTCGCAAGATCGATCTTATGGACCATGCCTGCATTCGCAGCAAAAGAAATACTCACTACAAAAATTATAAAAGCCCTATTCAAAACTTTCATCAAAGCCCACCCCCGTATTCAATTTAAAATTTATTTATAGTTCTTTGCAGATCATTACTTCACATGAATAGTTCCAATCGTTGGATCTATCCCACCATGAAATCCACATGTGAACGGATACTCACCCTTATTGTTTGCTAAAAATATTTGATGGCTCACTTCCCCAGGCGAAGCCATAAGATCAAGACTCAGTTTTTTTGACTCTAAGCGAAACATTCTCGCTGAGCCCTTTAGTGTTAACTCTACTGTTTGACCGATCTTCAAGTTAATCGACAAAGGAGAGCATATTCCATCGGCACTACCAACAACGGCAATGGTTAAATCAGGAATTTTTAAAAGATCTATGACCCGTTCACGTTCCCACTGAACTGCAAGGTCATAGGCCGTCAAACCATCAGCGCTCTTAACTCTGCGATCAGGATTACCCAACAGGAGATCAGCAACAATTGAAGGATCTCCTCCGAGAGCCGCGTACATAAGGGCCGTATTGCCAAGCTTATCCTTTGTATCCATGTCCACTTCTGCAGCTATAAAAGAATCATAAACATTTTGAACATTGTTTTTAACAGCTTTTATAAGTGGTGATTCACCAGTCTTGTCTACAACATTTACATAGGCGCCACCTTTAATGAGCACATCGATGATTTCTTTTGTTTTACTAAATACTCCACTTCCGGAGCCATGAATGGGAGTATTAAGGACTCCACAATTTGCATCGAGAGCAAACATGAGAGGCGTACAGCCTTGCTCATTTATGAAATTAACATTCGCTCCACACTCCAATGCCCTTGAAACAGAGTCTAAATCATTTGACTGCCGCACTGAATTGATCAGATTTAAATTTTTATCTTTCGGGCAGGGACTTTGCGCAGGAATTTCTCCAAAGAGTTCACAAACTAGTGGCACCATTTTATAATCTGCATTTAAATTACTATATGTTGCTTCTATAAGCTTGCTATCTCTAACCTGAACTTCAAGGTTTTTCGATGGATTAAAGTTATCAATATATAAAACTTTACCGGACTTGTATTTTCTTTGGTTAATTCCCAGAGCTTGAGTAAAAGTTGAACCATCCGGTAAAAAATACCGGATGGTGCTCTTCACTCTAGGCCGCCCCAGATCAATATCGATTTGAAAACGTGTTGTATTGCTGGGAGGTAAATCACCTTTACATTCAAGGGCCTCAGCCTTTAGCAAGTTTGGCAAAAGCAATAAAATTGCTATTAACAAAAAGTTCAAATTTAAAATATTCTTCATGGTTATTTACTTTCTTCTCAGTTATTTAAAGTTTAGTTGACGGCACCCTGACTAATCCAATCCCGAATCGCTTTAATTTGCTCATCTTTAAGTTGTGAATAGCCTTCCTTCGCAGGTGGCATACGTTTCTCATCTTTTCTCTCTAAGACCAACACAAGGCCAGATTCGTCCGCGTTTCCTGGTAAAACAAGTTCACGAGGCGAATTCAAGAGCTCAGATTTAGTTAAAAGAACTCGTTTTCCAGGATTCTCAGGAGAATGACATTTTACGCAAGTGATCTTAAAAATATTTTTATCTATGGACTCAAATGTCGGCCTAATAGCTTCGGGTGGAGTTTCCGGCGGGCCACCTTGTGGCTGCGCGGGAGCCCCCATTTCAATCCAATTCCAAAGTATCGCTAGATCACGATTCGTCAGCGCACCTCTTTTAGGCATCGTTCTATTTTCAAATATCGAAGCTTTGATTTTACTAATTTGCGCCAACACATTTGGATAAGTTTCTAGATTTACATTTCCCGAGCTTCCGTGGCAGGACACACAATTTGGAGCAAAAATTTTCTGATAAACAAAATTAAAAGAAAGTTGGCTCTTTTGTTCTCTGGACAAATCAAATTTTTTATTTGCCTCTTGCTCTTCTTTATACTTTGTATAGTCACAACCCATAAAAATAAAAGAGATCAAAGGTATAAAAAGCGCCAGATTTCTCATTGAGAACTTCCTACCTTCGAATAGCTTCGGCTTTGATTAAAGTTCCATCCAATTTTAGATAGACGTTCAGTTGTTTAGATCCGTCCATAGTTGTCATGTGCGCAACGGCAGCATCCTCGCCATTTAAAGTCGTCTTTGATAATTCAAGTGAGCCAAGATCATCATAAAACGGTGCCGCTGTTGCGTCGGTCGGATTATCCAACAAATAATGCACCGCATTTTGAGCTAAAGCAACTGAGTCAACACCTGGCCATGCGCTGTCTGGACCGGCGGTTCCACCATCGACAGATTGAAATGCTAAGGGCTTTCCTTCCTTATCAAAAGACATAGCAACTTGAAGAGGGTTACCTTTTTCCGGTTGAGTCTGCGATACCACCGCCTTGAAAGCAACCGGCGCTTGATTTTCGACATCTGTAACGTCAACCCTAGCCGTATTCTTCATAAAAGAAGGGTCAATCTTATTAAGTGTCACAAGCCGCTCTATTCGATGAAGAGAGAGCTCTGCAATTTTAGCAGAAGTATTTACTCCGTCGCCATGGGCAAAAGAAAAACTAGCTGTGAATAGTAGAGTTGAGAAAATAATCGATGCTTTTTTCATTTGGTTTCCTTTGTTAAAGTTGGTTCATTACCACTATAAAATATAATCCTTAAAAAATCTTTCGCAATACTCGAAGAGCTTGATTCAATTTGCCCTCTTTGCCTTCCATTAAAAAATAGCAGAGTTTTTAGTTAGCAACGCCAGGCTTTTGCCGTTTAAACCTGCCTGTCAGATGCAACAGATATCTGTCCACTGGACACCCCTATGGGGTATATAGTCAACAGCAAAAAGTAGCTCAAATCAAAATCCCAATGTAGCTTAGCTTTTTTATCTTATTAGTTTATATACCCCTATTGGGTATTATTAAATTTGCTGGAGTAAAGTAGAAAACTTTACGTTTGTAGGTCAAAAAAAGGCCTGCCCCAAAGGTTCTTGGTAAAGTAGAAGGGTCTGAGCTATGCCATAGGCTTTTAGTCTAGTTTTTATGATTGAAAATAGGGCATGCTATATTCATTTCACTGGCAATAAAAAAGCCTTCGGCCACTTCGATGCCTTTGAATCTTGTATAATCTGAAACTGCGCTTTGCGGGCATAGGCTATCATTTGAGGAAGATGCCCGGTCAAAGATGCAAGTACTGCCAAAGCTGCAACTGCTTGAATAAGTCTATCGAGTCCCATGTGATTCTCCTTTGTCATCTAGGCTTTTATTTTCTGAAATTTGCGTTTCCAAAATTACTTGTGCAAATTGAAATATTTTTTCAATTTGATCCTCTCTCATAGTGTTCAAGAGAATTTCAATTTTGAAGCTCGTGGGAATAGCCTTCACTCGCGCAGGGTCTGTGATGTAGTTTTTAAAAGTAGTTATGCTGTACCCATAGGCGAGCATAATTTGGTTTCT
>JAYVXS010000291.1:0-30379 GCA_043784965.1 Bdellovibrionales bacterium | reverse complement strand
CTGAAAAGCCGGCTGCGAAAATTATTCAGTTGGTTGTTCACTTTGTTGAATTAAAAAAAGAATATTCCAAAGATTTTGGCTTTAGCTGGGCCCCTGGTTTTGCCGACGCTTCTGGTATCGGATTCACCATGTCAAATGCCGCAGCAAGTGGCACCGCCAGTACGATTTCAGGAACAGTATCGAATTTAATTCCACGCTTGAATTGGTCTAAGAGTCATAGTCACTCACGTGTTTTAGAAAGTACCGAAATATTGATTCAAGACGGCTCAAAGGGAGTTTTGAATCGAACCACTGGCTATCCTTATACCCAGCAGGGCGCCAATCAAATGGTGACAACAGCCTATAAAGAAGTTGGCCTTAAGGTGAACATAACTCCTAAACTGGCCAATGCCAGGTCAGATAATATCAACCTTGTTCTCGATTTCGAAATGAGCGAGGTCGTCTCGATCGGTGTAGGCGGAGCACCTAACGTTGCAACCAATGTTGTGAGTACGGTCATTAGCATTCGTAGCGGGCAAAGCGCTGCTGTTGCAGGTCTTGTTTCAAATAAGACAGGAACGGCATATAATCGTGCTCCAGCCGGGGGCGCAGCCAACCCTATTTTTAATCTAAGTGCTTCAAAGGCCTTTCAACATGACCAAAGTCAGTTTGTCGTATTTGTTACACCAATCATTAAGTCATCGGCGAGCCAGGGTGCTGAAAAGATCAAACAGAAATTTCGCTTAAGAGATTAAGAATTTCATTTTGATACCGATAAGAAAATATGGCAGTTCATCCAAATTCGCATATCATCGCGGTCACTGGCGGCAAGGGTGGCGTAGGCAAAAGTGTCTTCGCAGCTAATTTGGCGCTATCCTTTCTCGAACTCAAAATTCCAACGCTTTTAATTGATATGGATTCTCAAAGTTGCGGCGATCAGAATATGATATTAGGCTTAAAAGAGGTCCGCACTCTTGCCGATTTGACAAATTTTGCGGGCGCACTCAACCCACAGATGTTTGGCAATATCATTACTATGCATCCAAAGGGTCTTAGTTACATCGCGGCCGTGAAATCGCGAGATGAAGTTCTCAGTGCAAATCCGGAAACTGTAGTGAAACAACTCGAGGCTCTTTCAAATTTCTATCGATATATTATAATTGATTTGGGCTCAAATCTTGGACCTCTGCAAATGTCTATTGTTGAAAAAGCCACAGTTCTTTTGTGTGTAACCACGCCTGAAGTACTAGCAATCAATCAAACCATGCGACTGGTAAATGACCTCATGGTAGCAACTGTGCCGACAGATATGATTCAGTTCGTGCTAAATAAAACTGGACCCTCGGGACTTGCAACGGAAGCCATAGAGAAGACCTTTCGAAAGCAAATGGTCGGAACCATTCCACAAGACGATATGACCGCAACTGGTTCGATTCAAAGATCAAATCCATTTGTAATTGCTGCCCCACAAAGTCCGATTTCACGGGCGCACGCTGATATTGTAAGACGCTTAACTGGTGGTGTTCTGCAAACACTAAAAGCGCAGTCAAGACCCCAACAGCTCAAATTTGCCAGAGAAAAAACTGCTGAGCTGCAAACTACAAGCGCGCGACCAAGTTCGCCAGCAAATAAAAATGTCGATACGCGGACCGCGATCAAACTTTCTCTTCACGCAGAACTTCTAAAAGATTCAGAGCTTCGCAAATCGATGGGCGATACGACAGGTTTTGGCAACGATCCTGAAAAGGAGCGGGCCCTTCTTCTCAAAACAACTGCGGTGATTTCAAAAATTATTGATCGCGAGGCGCCTGGTATCGGCCGCGAAGAACGCTCCGCCATTATAGACGAGGTTGTGAATGAGGCTGTCGGGCTTGGGCCACTTGAGGCCCTATTAGCCGATCCTGCCGTGACTGAGATTATGGTGAACGGCCCAAAGAAAATTTTTGTTGAAAAAAAAGGTATCGTGCAAACGAGTCCAATTACCTTTACTTCAGAAGAATCTTTGATGAATGTAATTAAGCGAATTGTTGACCCACTTGGTAGACAGATCAATGAGAGTAGTCCTTATGTCGATGCCCGCCTCAAAGATGGCAGCCGAGTAAATGCAATCATTCGACCGCTCGCTATTGATGGGGCCTCAGTGACAATTCGAAAATTTTCAAAAAAGGCAGTCACGCCAGATAACTATGTAAAAGACTGGGGTGCTGCGACCGCCAATATGATGGAATTTCTAAAACTTTGTGTACAGCTCCATCGCAATATCATTATCTCTGGCGGAACAGGCTCTGGAAAAACAACCTTACTCAATACGCTCTCGAGTTTTATTCCATCAAATGAGCGAGTGATTACAATTGAAGATGCGGCTGAATTGCAATTGAAACAAGAGCATGTCGTGCGCCTTGAATCCCGCCCGACCAATATGGAAGGGAAGGGGCAGGTTAGCATTCGCGATCTGGTTAAAAATGCACTACGTATGCGGCCAGAGCGGATCATCGTCGGCGAGTGTCGTGATGGCGCAGCACTTGATATGTTGTCGGCTATGAGTACGGGCCACGATGGTTCAATGACAACTCTGCATGCAAACTCTCCAAAAGAAGCGGTCTCTCGTCTCGAAACTTTATGTCTGATGGCTGGCATGGATTTACCAGCCAAGGCCATTCGCGAACAAATTGCCAACGCCGTAAACGTGATAGTGCAAATTTCGCGACTCTCCGATGGTTCGAGAAAAATAATGAGCATTAAATGTGTTGAGGGCATACAAGGCGAAGTCGTCACCCTACAAGATGTTTTTGATTTCAAACGTAAAGGTGTCGACGCCAATCGAAGAATTACTGGGAGTTTTGCTGCCGCCGGCCTAGTTCCTCGATTCATTCAAGAGAGTCAACAAAATGGCAATACGATTCCGCAAGGACTCTTTACCAATGAAGTCGCGAATGCCGCCGCAGCGACTGCTGCCGCACCCAAAGTAAATAGTCAAAGTTCGGCCACAGCAACTCCGCCACTTAAAAAAGCCTCTGGAGGTGGATCGTGAACATTTTTTCACATGATTGGTTTGTTATCCCATTTGTTGGCATCAGCGTTTTTGTTTTGTCATTTATCTATAATGAAAAAGTAATTAATTGGCTAAAGCACCGCAGTCTTGGCCAACGCGAAGAAGTTCTCAGACTTATGCGCTTAATGTATATCGAAGTTGAGGAAAAAAAAGTAACCACTGCGATGCTTCTATGTAGTTTTGGTATTGGCTTTCTCTTTTTTCTCGCACTTTGGCCAAATTTGTTTGCCGGCCTAATATTTGGCTCAGCGGCTACCATTGCCGGTTGGTCTATACCAAAATTCATCATGGTTAATTTGTATGAAAAACGCTGTACCCGCTTTGTGGATCAAATGGTTGACGGACTTACCCTCATGGCAAACGGTATAAAAGCTGGTCTCAGTCCTGTTCAATCTATGGAGCGAGTACGATTAAATTTGCCACCACCGATGAGTCAAGAATTTGGTGATATGCTAAAGTCGATCAATTTATTAGGTCAAAGTCAGCAGCAGGCGCTCAATGATCTTGCCCTGAGAATTCCGAGACCTGACGTGATCATGTTCACCACCGCAATTAATATCTTAGATGAGGCCGGCGGCAATATGGGTGAAACTTTCCAGACCATAGTCAGTACCATTCGCGAACGTCAAAAGGTCGAGAAGAAAATTGAAGCATTAACCGCTCAATCACTTATGCAAGGAGTGATCATTACTATGGTCCCGTTTATAATGTTGATCGTATTTGCTTTGACCGATCCTAACTATATCAAACCGCTTTTCACTACGGTCCCTGGCGTGTTTGCGCTGATTATAATGCTGGCCCTGCAAATTATAGGTGGCTTAATGATCAAAAAAATTGTTAAAATAAATGTGTAGTCTGTACAGCAAAAGCTGTTTTTTCGACATGACCGGAGGCAAGTTCATGCAAATGTTGAACGTATTTTTTAAAGGTAATTTTCTTTTACTCGCACTTGTATTTAGCCTTGGCCAGCTACCACTTGCGGTGGCTGTTGTAGATATGAAAAATGCCGCTTATGTTGATCAGTTTTTAGACTTAAGTCTACCGGGTTCCACGGCTTATGATTTAAAGGTTACGCGCACCTACAGCAGTCGATTTAATTTCACCGGAATATTGGGCTACGGTTGGTGTACAGATTTTGAAACTTCGATTGAAAAAACCGCTGAGGGCAGCATTAAACTGCAGGTTTGTGGCGCTGGCCAAGAAACTGTTTTCGTTTCAGGCAAACAAGATCTCGATGGTTCTAAGAAAATTGTAGAGCAAATTTTGGACCGCGTAAAAAAAGAAAAATCAGCTGCGATCGCAACTCCACAGTATCTGTCAGACCTGAGGGCTCAACTTTTGGCAAATGCCTCACAACGCTTGCAACTTTCAAAACAAGTTGGCCTTGCAATACCAGATACTAAAAAGGGTGTTGTTTATGTTTCAGAGACAAGTGAAACTGACAAGGTTGTTTTCGACGGAACTTACTATGTACGAACACTAACTGACGGGACTCAACAGAAATTTAATGCCAGTGGCCGCTTGACGTTTATGTATGACAAAAATGCAAATTACCTAAAGCTCGTATACGTAGGTGACCAACTTAAAGAGGTGCAAGACAGCACCAATAGAAAGCTTAGCTTTACGTACAAAAACAAACGCGTCACTGAAATTACTGGACCCAATCTCAACGGCGAAAAAATTCGTGCTCTTTATGAATATAAGGGAGAGGATTTGGTGAAGGTGAACAACCGCTGGGGCAATGACTATACTTATGAGTATGACGACGTTCATAATCTAACTAAAATTGGCTTTCCCGATAAAACTTTTAAAGCTCTGACTTATGATAAAAAAAATGCCTGGGTAACAAGCTTTGCTGATCGTGTTCCCAAGGGTGGAGTCGCTTGCTTAGAAAGTTATACTTATGAGGTTGATAAAAGTGAGCCGCGTGATCATTTTTGGTCGACCGCGATTAAGAAATGCGGAAAAGAAATAACCAACCAAGCTCGATTTGAGTTTTGGCATAAAAAACGCTCTGATGGAAGAAAGTTCTTGGCCCGTGCGCTGACTCGCACAAACAGTGAAAGCCTTGACGTCACCTATCACCCTGACTTCGGAAGACCCACGGCAATTAGACGAAATGGAACTGTCACTAATTTCGCTTACTATCCAAATGGACTTATCCGAGAGAAGTCGACAGATAATGTACATATGAGTTTCGAATATAAAAATTCTTTCAACAAAGTCTCTAAGGTTGCCACTGAGTTTTACAACCAAGACGGCAAGAAAATTGAAAGACGTCGAGATACAGTTTTTACTTATGATTTGAAGGCAAATTTAATTGCAGCCTCTAATAGTGACGGGCAAAATGTGAAGCTCAGCTATGATGCAAAAGGTCGTATTGCAACCATAATGGATCAGGCGAAAAAGGAAGTACTGATTAAGTACGACGAAAAGTTTAGCAAACCTTCGGTTATCACTCGCCCGCAGTTAGGTTCAATTAACGTGAGCTACAAGGCCAACGGCGAAATTGAAAAGGTCGGCAGCAAAGATGGCCCAACAGTTGCCCTACAGGTAGCCTCGACGTTTAATAATTTATTAGAACTAATTGCCCCAGCTACAAGTGAGCTGAGTTTATGATGAGCACCTCATGGCCCGAGAAATTAATCCTTTTAAGAAAGGCTTTCTATATGCTTAAAATTCGAAATTTGCTTTTATTGACTTCAGTATTACTCTTAAATGCCACCAATCTGAAGGCTGCCGATACAGTACCAACCGAATTTGTAAGGTTTGAACCTTCAGTAGCAGCTAGAAACATTATCAATCAAAATGTAGATGCTGCGGCTAAATGCGAAAATCCCGATCCTCAGTTTTGTATCAATGCAAATGAACCTTCGGCGATTGCCTGTGATACCAATTGCCCAGATTGTATGAAAGCCGCCGCATGTATTAGGGGCAATTTTGCAGAAGAGTCGATAAGTCTAAGTGGATCAGGTCAGCCAGCCATAAAAGCGCCCAGAAGAACTACGGATTAGTCTAAATAATATTTAGCCCAAGTTTCATTAATTTATCCAAATCAAAAAATAATTTGCTTATCATAAGCGAAATTGCTCCACTGTAAACTCAACTCTGACGGCAAGAGGTTCAAAATGAGTGCACCCGAATACTATAATATTAAAAAAGCTCTGCAAATTTTTGCGAGCTCATTATCAATTGCAGATATTGAAAAGCAGATCGGCCTAAGCCTCCCGCCCTTTTCGAAAAATGCCGCTGGTCGCAAGCTCAAATCTTGGTCGAATCACGAGCTTGCCTTAGTGGGCGAGCAAATTGGCTTTCTGAAAAAGCCGAAGCTACCCCAAGCGGTTTCAATTTTTGTGACAAAAGGTGGAGTACTTAAGACCGCCCTTACGTTAAATATTGCAAGACTCGCGGCCCTACATAATATTAAAACCTGCGTTATTGGACTTGATATGCAGTCTGATATTACTGAGATTTTAGGCGGCGGCCAAGCTATCGCAGACGACGAAAGTCTCGAAACAGCGCTTGAAAAGGTCAATCGAGTTCGCGGCCTGGCACAAATTTTTGATGGTTCAGAGAAGATTGAAAATCTTTTACAATCCACTGATTTGCCTAGCCTCAAATTTATTCCTGAGACTCCTGAACTAGTTGCCCTTGATCAATCTCTTATGAATAAGAATCGAAGAGAGTATTGGCTGAAAGAAAATGTTGTTGATGTTCTAAAGAAAGATTTTGATTTGATTTTGCTGGATTGCTCTCCGAATTGGAATCGCCTTATAACAAATGCCCTTATGGCAAGCGACCTACTTGTTTCCCCGGTCGAGTGTAAAATCAATAACTTCCGAAATCTAAAAGTATTTCGTGCTTTAATTTCAGAATTTCAAAGAGAAATGCAGAAAAAACTGAACCATGCTTTTGTTCCAACAAAATATTCAGCTTCGCGTAAGCTAAGCTCCGATATTTGCCGCTGGTACACCGAGCAATTGCCAAACTGCATCCAAACTCCGATAAAAGAAAGTATCATTGGCGAAGAAGCTTGCGCTCTGCATTTATCAACGCCGGAGTTCCAGGGGGCATCTGAAGCGGCTCAAGAGATGCGAATTATTTTACAGTGCATTTTTAAGAATTTCGCACTTGAAAAAGAAAGTTTTTTGGATTCAGCTAGTATGGTCGTGCCTATCAAAATTGTTTAAATGACCGCCTGAACACTTATTTGAGGAGTCAAATGTCTCTTGGCCTAGACGATCTTAGAAAACGAAGTTCAGCGAAAAAAGTGGCTTCGAAGCCCGAAGAGAAAATACGTGAAGAATTTCGTGCGAAGCTACCGATTAAACCATGGAGTAATCGCGGACTTGCCAAAGCTGGAGTTAGTCGCAAACTAGCGATTGGAATCGATTCTCATGTCAATGAAGATTGGATTGAGATTCAGGATCAGATTTTTTTCTGGCTCAATCTTAATTTTGATTTCAATATTTTACATGAAGATACCGACCTGAAGCTGCAACGTACGCTATTAGCTTTTGAAAGAAAACTGCTCGGCTCAGCGAACAAAGTTAAAAACTTTGTCCGTTTTATTGGTCTATCGAGTCGACATTTTAATATCGTTTAAAATCAATTTCAAAACATCATTCGGGTAATTCCCCGGATAGTTTTTATAGCTAAGTTCGGGCATCTTCTTAATTTGCCGGCTTTGTCCGGAAGTGGACGCTCCACTCGCGTCCGTCGTTAGGCTAAAGGCAAGCGTCTGGGTCAATAAAAGATCATTTGAAATTGGCGGGGCTGAAAAATTCCATATTTGGGACTTTAGCTCAAATGGTTTTTTACTAAGTGGAGTCAAATATAAATTAATCGCCATTTGTGCGGCCACCGCATCGCCCGAATCAGGCAGACCGTAAAAGCCAACTCGAGCACCTAAATTTTCTTGTAGATCAGAAGCAAAGCTTGAACACGCTAGTATGCAGTTCTGATTGAGCATGACTTTAACGTCGCCCTTAAATTGATGTTCGTCTGGCTCAAATTTTCCGTTTCGGCAATCTAGTTTCGAACTCACACAATAGCGCGGAATAGGATCAAAAAAATCACCCAAATTCTTTTGGCTAAAACGCCCCTCTTCTCTTAAGCTCTTAAGCCAAATGGACTTTCCACCGTCAGCGTCCAAATTAAAAAGCAACTCTTCAACAGGCCCCTTCGACCACTCTTGGAGCTTCTTATACTTAACGTATTGGCCTTGAAAGGGGTGATCAAAAAGCAATGCCTCATAACCCACGGGCGGATCGCCGCCATCATTATCCATTAGATCAACAATCAAGTGCTTTATCTCAGAATAGTGCGCGTCCCAATAGGTAGTTTTAAAGAGGCTAATCTCTTGTTTTAAGCTGCGTATCGAGTCGGCGCTACCGCTATAGTTGAAATTAGAAATTCTCATCAATGCGACCCCCGGATGAGCATGCGAACCGAGAAGGCAGAGTCTGCGGCCTTTATAGAGAAATCCGAACTCAAAGTAACGGCGCTTAATATCGATCCCACACGGAAAGCCATCGCTATAGGTATCCGCAGTATCACTTGCTTCGAAGCCATCGCTGCTTTGGATTCTGGCCTTCAAATGGGCGGTTATTTTATCAGGGCCTCTCAATAAAACGAGCTCAATGACTTGATCGTGATTCCAGGCAAGACTTTCGTTTCTAAAATTATGATTGAATTCTAGCGCGCATACTCCACGAGAAACAGCTTTGCAGAATTTATAGTTCTCATCTTCCCAGTCCTCAATGCCTTTCTTATTTATTTCTATCACCTCATCGCCAATCCGTGGAACCGGACCGGCCTCAAAATGATCTGCCGTCACTTGCGATATAAAATATTTAAAGTGCCGCTCTTTGACATCTTTGATCGTCGGCACAATTTTAAATGCCAAATTAATTTTTGAGCCGATGGGAATACTCTCAAGTTCGGGATTCAAAACCTGCTGCGACTGCACATGCGGATATAGCGAGTCTACTTTTCTAAGCGCTCGACCAAAAGCGCCGAGACTCTGAGCTTTCTCAACCTCGCCCCTCAGCTCGTTGATATTTTCATCCCAGTTTTCACCTTTCAATTTCAAAATTTCTTTTCGATCGGCATCAATACGATCAATTTCTTTAACGAGAGCATCGAAGATCGCCACTCGTTTCGTCATTACTAATTTTGTATTCGAAATGTATTGGTTGGCAACTTCTGGGCTGGCGCAAGAAATAATCATAGCGCAGAACCCAATTGCAAGTGAAAAGCTCCATCTAGTTTTACTCACTCTTTTTTGCACAATATTCCTTTTATTAACGAACATTCTTACCCACTATCTTATCTCATATTTTTTCTTTGGCGAAATACTTTTTTAAATCGCAACGAGAGAGTCTTTTGACAATTCATGTGAGGTAAGCAATAAGGTGACTATGTCACCAAAAGAATGTGAAATTCTAATTTACTGTGATGGCGCCTGTTCGGGAAATCCTGGACCTGGCGGCTGGGGCGCAATTGTTGGGGTTTCTCAGAAGCAAGTGATAGAACTTGGTGGGTTTCAGCCTCAAACCACAAACAATCAAATGGAGCTTCAGGGTGCTATCGAGTCGATTCGCTCGGTTGAAGATCATGCGGGCTCCATTATGATGTTGACCGATTCGGTCTATGTCATTCGCGGAATCACTCAATGGGCATATGGCTGGCAAAAGCGGGGCTGGCTTACTGCCGAAGGCAAAGCCGTATCAAATCGCGAATATTGGGAAGAGTTAATTGAAATCGTAGCAAAGCGAAAAAAGCGCTTCTCCGCTGATAAAATTTATTGGAATTTTGTGCGTGGCCATATTGGTATTAAGGGCAACGAACGTTGTGATGAAATCGCGGTCGAGTTTTCACATCGAAAGTATCCGGAATTGTACGCGGGACCGTCAGCTCATTACTTTTTTGATTTTTTCAAACTCCCGAATCTAGAGTCTCTCCCCCAAATGAAGGGGCAAAAGTCTGAAAAAAAGGTGGCCCTTTCTTACTTGAGCCTAGTTGGCACACTGGTCATGAGACATGCCAATTGGAGCGAGTGTGAAAGACGCGTCAAGGGCCAATCTGGCGCGAAGTTTAAAAAAGCTATGTCAGTCGAGGATGAATCGCAAATATTAGAGTCATGGGGTCTTCGCCCCGATGCTCTAAAGGGCCGCTAAATGTCGTACGTCATTGAGTGTTCAAATCTTTCTCGAGTTTACGAGAGTTATAAAAAAGAGCAGGGCCTGGTTAATTCTTTTCGCGGCTTTTGGAAACGCAACTACATTTCAAAGGTCGCTCTCGCTCCGACTAATTTAAATATAGAAGGCGGGCAGATTATTGGTCTAGTTGGGGCAAATGGGGCCGGCAAAACCACTCTCCTAAAATTGTTATCCGGTTTAATTTATCCATCCAGCGGCGAAGCCAGAATTTTTGGCATTAGTCCTTGGGATCGCCAGCCTGAATTCTTAAAGAGGATTAGTATTTTACTTGGGCAAAAAAATCAATTGTGGTGGGATATTCCGGCGGCAGATAGTTACGATTTACTAATTCGTATTTATGATTTAGATCGAGAAAAAGCGAAAAGGCACATTGAAAATCTCTGTGAAATTCTACAATGCCACGATCAGCTTAATATTCAACTCCGCCGTCTTTCACTTGGCGAACGCATGAAGATGGAGATCATTGGCGCTCTTTTACATCAACCAGACGTACTTTTTTTAGATGAGCCCACAATTGGCCTCGATATTGTGGCGCAAACGAGTATCCGCGAGTTTTTGATCAATTATGTACGCGAGCACAAACCAACGGTGATCCTTACTAGTCATTATATGGATGATATTTCACAGCTTGCCGACCGACTGCTGCTTATCAGCCACGGTTCGATTGTTTATGATGGAAATGTCCCCGACTTTCTCAATCGAGCTGAGAATAAGCAAAAGCTGCGCGTTGAATTGAAGCGGCCACCTACTACTGATGTTAATTTGGCGAATGGCCTAATTCTAAAAGCCGACCAAAAAATATTTTCTGCCGAGATTCATTCCGAGTTGATGGGTTTAGTTTTAGAGAAAATTTTAAGTGTCTCACAAGTTCATGATTTAAAAATTGAAGAGGTTGATTTTGAAGAAGTCATTCGTGATTTTTTGCAAAAAGGTCTACGGAACCGCACGAATGGCAATCGTCTCACAACTTGAGTATCGATTTAATTTGATCGTAGATGCTTGTTTACAGCCCATATTACTTTGTGTTTCAGAGGTCGCCCTTTGGACCGCAATTTTTAGAGGCGGCAATATTCAGAGTCTCAATGGCTTCACCAAAGAGTATTATTTCGCCTATGCTTTGTGGGCTGCCTTCTTCGCACGCATCGCCGCCAATTGGATGTATGAAATGCGCATGATCGATGAAATTGACTCTGGATCAGTAAATAGTATACTAGTTAGACCTATTTCTTTTTACGAATACTATCTCGGACAATTTATGGGGTACAAACTCTTAACTAGTTTGCTCTCGCTGAGCGTGCCCGTTTTAATTTGCTTTTTTGTTTCTAGTTCGACGCATTTACTCAGACTTCCATTGGCGTTTGCACTTGCGATGTACTATTTGATTCTCGCACATACCTTAAGTTCAATCGTTAGTAGCTTTGCCTTTTTCTTTAATCGTATTCATGCCCTTTCGGTTACCAAAAATTTTATATTGTGGTTCTTTGTTGGCGAGCTATTTCCGCTCGATTTGCTGCCAATTCAAGTGCGGGACACGGTAATTTCATTACCCTTCAGCAGTGGAGTTTATATTCCCGTTGGTTACCTTACTGGACGGCTACCACTCAAGATGGTCGGCCAAGGATTTTTATCTGTAAGCATCGGAATTGCATTTTTCTCTGTGATATATTATGTCATTTGGAACCTTGGACGAAGAAAATATAGCGGAACAGGCGCTTAATACCAAGATGCAAACTATAAAGAAATATTCTTTTCTATTTTTGAGCTTTTTCAGAGCCAGTATCATGGCTGACCTTGAGTACCGCATGAATATTGCTCTTAAATTTTTCAATGATTTGATCTGGTACTCTGTTCAACTCAGTGTCTTCGAGGCGCTCTTTGCCTATACTAAATCAGTTTCTGGCTGGACTCTACATGACACGCGCATGTTTATGGCTGTGCTATTCGTCACCGACTCGATATATATGATTTTATTTAGTGAAAACCTCGATAAGCTTTCAGATCGCGTGCGCAAGGGCGATATTGATATGCTTTTGACTAAGCCAGCAAATGCACAGTTTATTTTGAGCTTTCAAAAAATGAATACCGCCTACCTGCTTAATTTTTGTCTTACTCTTTCATGGCTTATTTTTTCTTGCTCAAATTTGACAGGAGGCATTACCCTGTCCCGAGTATTAACTTTGCTCATTATGATCCCCTGCGCTGTGGCGTTGACTTATAGTACGCGCTTCTTCTTTTCAGCCAGTGCCCTAATTCTAACGAGGGCTGATAGTCTCAATTATATGTGGTTTAATCTCTATAAACTGGGGACTCGTCCTGACTCAATTTATCCTAACTGGTTGAGATATATTTTGCTGACTATTGTGCCAGTAGCCTTCTTCGCTAGCGTCCCAACCCGCATTATTATGGGCAGTGCAAGCCATTGGTTTATAGCTTTAGGCATTGGTGTTGCTGGTTTTTTTGTGTATTCGACTATACTTTTCTGGAGATATGCTCTTAAGTTTTACTCCTCCGCCAGTAGTTAGAGTTCAGTGTTTGGCGAAATCAACAGTATTATGGCTTTTTCAGGCCATTGACTAAGTTCGACCTAAATGGGAGTCTCAAAAATCATAAAAAGGAGTATCTATGAAAATTGACTTGAAAATTGAATTGAAAAATAACTTGAAAAATGACTTGAAAAATACCCAAAGAATTGCTGCGAAAATAATCTCAATTGTCCTTGCCACCTCAGCAAACTAGAAAGATTCTAACTGCTTATCAGACCACAGTTATCTCTTGTCGACAGCTTGCCATGTAAGACCCTCTTTGCCTTGCCATTTTCCTCTAGGTCGATAGATCCGATTATTTGACCATTGCTCAAACATATGTGCAAGCCATCCCGATACCCGAGATGCTGCAAAAATCGGAGTAAACAAATCGATAGCTATACCCATACTATAGTAAACCGTTGCCGAATAAAAATCGACATTCGGCAGCAAACCCTTTTTACTTTGCATAGTATCGTCAATCAAATTCGATATTTCGTACCACTGTGGTTGACCAATTTTTTTTGTAATGTCGTGGCTCATCTGACGTAAAATTTTTGCGCGTGGGTCGCCATTTTTATAAACTCGATGACCGAATCCCATTACCTTTTGCTTGTTGTCGAGAGCCTCTTTCACCCAAATTTGAGCGCGATCCATTGTTCCAATTTCTTTAAGCATATGCATGACTGCTTCGTTTGCACCTCCATGCAAAGGACCTTTCAGTGCGCCAATCGCACTTACCACCGCAGAGTAAGTATCACTGAGCGAGGACGCAGTTACTCTCGCTGCAAAAGCCGAACAATTAAGCTCGTGATCCGCATGCAAGATCAAACAAATATCAAACATTTTTACCAGTTCGGTATCAGGCTCCTTGCCGGTCAAAGTATAGAAAAAATTCCAGGCGATACTTTTACTAGGATTCGGGTGAATAATTTCTTTGCCCTTGCGAAGTCTCTCGAAGCTCGTCACCAAGCTTGCAATTTGAGCTGTGAGGCGCATCGCAATACGATGTTTTGCCGCGTCCGAATTATCCTGAGCATCTTTATCGTACATAGCAAGTAGGCTTGTCGCCGTGCGAAGCCATGCCATAGGATGCACATTTTTAGTCGGAATTTCTCTAAGCACTTTTAAAAAGTATGGACTCAAAGCCATTTCAGAAACCAATTCACTTTGAAACTTCGCAAGCTCATCGGCCTTTGGTAGTCGATTATTCCAAAGTAAAAAGACGGTTTCTTCAAAGCTGGAGTGAGCCGCCAGATCTTCGATCGTATAGCCGCGATAATTCAGGGTGGCCCCCACAATAAAGGAAATTGAGGTCGTACAAGCGACAACTCCCTCTAAGCCTTTATCGACTGCTCCTTCGTAAATCTGAACCTCTGTTGCCATAAAATTCCTTTCGAGTTAGACCTTATACTAGCACTCACAATTAAACTTGCGACCACAACTTATGCGCCGAATCTTGTTTTTTAAGTATTTGCACTAGACGATAGCGTAAACACTAACTTCTACTTTTCGCCAATTTGATCACACGGTCCTTAACCTCTAAAACAAGAACCGTTATGTCTTGTGATAGCTCAAGGCCGCCTGAAAATTTTTCGATTTGTATCATGATTTCATTGCGCAGATCATGGACGTCATTTTCGCTTGCCCCTAGGATAGCCTTGTAAAGACGTTCCTCACCAAATTTTTCAGCTTTAGCGTTCAGTATTTTCAAGACGCCCTCACTACACAAAACCAATTTGTCATGAGGATTCAAGCTGATGCTTCTATTTTCAATTCCTGGTCGAAAGGCTTTGCCGATGGCCACATTTGAATCTTCAAGTTTTTTAACCTTATGCTGTGAAACCAAGAGCCCGACATAGTTACCTGCATGCGAGTAAGTCAGCTCGAAGGTCCGTCGGTCAATGACGCCATAAAATACATTCGCGGCGTCGGTCTCCTCCATATTTGGCACTAGTTCACTCGCCATATGTTCTAATATGTGGTTCGGCGGAATGCCTTTGCGCGCCTCAAGCTGACCAGACATTTTAATTAGCACGCTTAAAAAAAGTGCCGACATCGAATAGCCGGAGGAGTTTGCTAATACAACCCCAAAACGAAATTTGTCTTCGTGCTCAAAAATATCAAAGTAATCACCGCCCGAAATTGGACTTGGAACAAATTTTGTACTGAATTCAAATCCTGGAATCGTCGGAAACTCAGTCGGAACCAGGGCCTTTTGAATTTTCGCCGCAGTCCTTAGCTCGTTTGAAATTTGACCAATCAATTTTTTTAACTGTATGTTTGCTTTGGTAAGCTCATCGCGAAAAAGTTTTAAGTCGGTTTCGCGCTCGCTCAACTCATGCTCAAGCTCGTCGATTCGATTTTGCAATTCTTCTGAAGTTTTTTTGGCCATCTGAAAATTGTCTCGTTGACACTTCAAAGTGTCAACAGAACTAGATTACTAGTAGACTGGACCAAGGACAATGCGCGGATCAGGATAGGTTTCTAAAGCAGCTGATAGGTCTTTTTCGGAAACTACTCCTGGTAAATCAGCATTTATGGGCGCCACCAGGCTCAATTGAAAGTGCAAATGGGGATTCCAACCACCATTTTCATGCTTATCACCCACCCAGGCGATGATCTCGCCCCGATCAAAGACTTGACCAAGCTTCTTGTTTAGGATCGAGAGACTACTAAGGTGGCCAAAAAGTGCATAGAATTTTTGTGATTCAATAAAATGTTCGGTGATAAGAGTATAACCATAGTCACCTGGCGCTGAGTTATAATCAAAAAGATAAACTCGCCCCTCAGCAAAAGCACAAATTTCAGTTCCTACTGGCGCGCCGATATCAATTCCGATGTGAATATCACGCTCATTTGAAAAGAGCTCATGACTGTACATATTGACACGCTTTTCGTTGTATTTTCCGATTCCAAACGCTGAGGTTCGAATGCGTTCAGCATCATATCCCTTAGAAAAATCATACACCTCATATTTTTCTGGAAGCCGAATCACTGGATGAAATTTAGTTTGCGTAAACTGCAGCATCAAATTGCTTTCTTTCACTTGGCCCTAAAACATCCTTTTTGATGTTCGTCGATCAACCCAATGGCTTGCATATGTGCATAACAAATAGTTGAGCCCATAAATTTAAAGCCACGTGCCTTTAAATCTTTAGAAAAGCAGTCACTCGTTTTGTCTGTGACGCGAAAATCTCCGCGGCCCTTAGGTCTTCGCTTCATCGTTTTGTTTTTAACAAACCCCCATATATAGCGATCAAAACTGCCAAACTCTTTTTGGATTTTCAAAAAAGCTTGTGCATTCGAAACACAAGCACGAATTTTTAGTTGATTGCGAATTATTCCGGCGTTTTGAATCAGTCCTAGAATCTTTTTCTCAGAAAACCTTGCCACCTTCGCAGGATTAAACTGAGCAAAGGCCTTTCGATAATTTTCTCGACGATTCAAAATAATTTCCCAACTTAGACCGGCCTGTGCCGATTCAAGCACCACGAACTCAAAATGCTTCTGATCGTCGTGAACTGGGCGCCCCCATTCGTCATCATGATATTTAACCATTAGTGGGTTTTTAGAATTTTCAACCCAAATGCATCTCTTTTTCATTCAAAAAAGCTACCTGCTTTCCTATTGCGAAGCAAGGCTCCAAAGACGACGCAATCGATCGACTATACCGCGCCCTCACTAATAATGGAACGCCGCCCTGCTGAAAAGCAAGTTGGTATCCCAATAAATAAGTTTCTAGCTCCTTTGGATTTTTTCTTATACTTTTTCATTAGACCTCTGGTGTAACTAGTCGCGAAGTAAAATGTTGGAATCCGCGGCGTTAAAAAATTACATTTTATTGTTTGGCGGCCCCTTATGAGTGAAATTGAGAAGTTCTTTAAGTGCCCATACTGTCTAGAAAAAATTTCAATGATTCTGGATCTGAGTATTGTGGAGTTTCAAACCTACATTGAAGATTGTGAGGTCTGCTGCCAACCAATTCAAATCAGCTTTCAAGCAGAAAACGGTGAACTCAAAGACTTTTCGCGTGCCGCGATTTAGTGCCCTCCCCCCAAATTTTCTAAGATTTTGCTGTTACCCGCCCCCATATTGCATTTTTTGGCCGAGCCAATATGGGCAGACCCACCCATAACTGAGACTGAAACAGAAAAACTGAATTCAGTCGCAGCTGCCCCAAAACTGCTTACCAAGATTAGCGTACGCAAAAAAAGCCAGCACCCATTTGTCGTATTTAAAAAGTCGCATTAAAAAAGATGATTAAAAAAGATGATTAAAAAAGAGTTTTTTTCAAACATCCTTCGCAAATTGTCACAAAACAGCCCCAACTAAAGCCAGATTAGGCTTTAATTTGAATTCACCCAGGCACAGCTATTGAATAGCAAGGCAGCAGAGTATAGTTTGAGGGGCGAGTTTTCTAATTAAAGGGGTAATTCATGAGTTTCAAAAGCTCATCTAAGAATCGGCGATCCGTACATAATCTTGATTTTAAAAGTGAGGAGTCCGGCTCCGTATTCATCGAGGTCCTATTTACCTTCGTAGCTCAACTTTTTTTGAGCCTCGGAGTAATTATTCTTTTTACCCAGATCGCTCGAGCCGATGTGATTTCTTTTCAAGATTGGAAGAAGCTTAAGATCAATGAGGCCCAGATTCAGTCTTTGTCTACGGAAACTTCTAGGGCCGCTGCAGCAAACATTGCCAAGGCCAATAAATCTCAAAAACTTGAGGCCTCCAAGTTGGCCCTGCAAATTGCTCAAGAGCTAACCATTGAGGACTATTTCGCCCTTTATTTGAGTCAATTTAAGGATCGGGCGGATTTTGTAGAGGCCGCAAAAAAATTGAATGCAACTGAAATGGGAGACCTACTACTAATTCTAAAGAGCAGCTTAGGGCGTCCTAGCGCTCCCGATGGCCCACAAAACTTCAGTTTTTCGAATCTAAATTCGGCGGATACACAAATCAAAAAGTAATCTCATTGAATCGCTCAATCAAAATCCCGTCTTCTTTGGTGTTTTGGCTGCTAATAAGCTAATAATTGCAGGGCGTCATAAAGTTTTTTTTGGGACTTCCCTTGACAGAAAAACGGCACGCTCCATATTGTCCACTGTCGCGCTAACTAATTAGTCTGTCCTCACAAAGAGGCAGAAAAATATTACATTTTTGGGAGGTAATAATGGCTCAATTAAACGTTCGCCCGCTTCATGACCGTATCTTGGTTCGAAGAATGGCCGAAGAAGAAAAAACTGCTGGTGGTATCATCATTCCAGATACAGCAAAAGAAAAACCTCAACGTGGCGAAGTCGTAGCCACTGGAAAAGGTCGAATCACTGAAGACGGCAAAACTCTTCCACTTGAAGTAAAAGTTGGAGACAAGGTTTTATTCGGAAAATATTCTGGCACAGAGCTAAAACTTGATGGCAAAGAATATCTTATGATCAATGAAAACGACGTTCTCGGCGTTTTGAACTAATAAAACATAACTAAATTAATAAATAAATTTAATAAAACTGAATAGGGAGAATATAAAATGTCTTACAAAGAATTACGCTTTAGCGAAGATGCACGCTCTTCAATCTTAAAGGGTGTCAACGCACTTGCAAACGCAGTGAAAGTGACTCTTGGACCAAAAGGTCGCAACGTGGTTATCGAAAAATCTTTCGGCGCTCCACTCATCACTAAAGATGGTGTGACTGTTGCGAAAGAAATCGAACTTGAAAACAAGTTCGAAAATATGGGCGCGCAAATGGTAAAAGAAGTTGCTAGCAAAACTAATGATGACGCTGGTGACGGAACAACAACTGCGACTGTACTTGCACAAGCTATTTATCGCGAAGGCGCTAAGTTTGTAACTGCTGGTCACAATCCAATGGCCCTCAAAAAAGGTATCGACAAAGCTGTCGACATCGTTCGTAACGAACTTAAAAAATTAGCTAAGCCAGTAAAAGGTGACAACGAAATCGCTCAAGTTGGTTCCATCTCTGCTAATAACGACACTGAAATCGGTAAAATGATTGCAGAAGCTATGAGCAAAGTTGGCCGTGAAGGCGTAATCACCATCGAAGAAAGCAAAACTGCAATGACAGAACTTGATGTTGTTGAAGGTATGCAATTCGACCGCGGTTATTTGTCTCCTTATTTCATTACAAATCCAGAAAGAATGGAAGCCGTTCTTGAAAATGCTTACATCCTAGTTTACGACAAAAAAGTAAGCAGCATGAAAGACATGATTGGCATCCTTGAAGGCGTAGCGAAATCGGGTCGTCCACTTTTAATTATTGCTGAAGATGTTGATGGCGAAGCTCTTGCAACTCTTGTTGTGAATAAACTTCGTGGCACAATTCATGTTGTGGCAGTTAAAGCTCCTGGTTTTGGCGATCGCCGCAAAGCAATGCTTGAAGACCTTGGTGCTCTTACTGGCGCCGAAGTAATCAGCGAAGACACTGGTCGCAAACTTGAACAAGCCACGCTTGAAGATCTTGGCCAAGCAAAGCGTGTTGTTGTTGATAAAGACAATACAACTATCATTGATGGCGCAGGTAAAAAGTCTGCAATCACTGGCCGTATTGCTCAAATCAAAGCGCAAATCGAAGAAACAACTTCAGATTACGATAAAGAGAAACTTAAAGAGCGTCTTGCTAAGCTTTCTGGTGGCGTAGCTGTTGTTCACGTTGGTGCTCCTTCAGAAGTTGAAATGAAAGAGAAGAAAGCTCGTGTTGAAGATGCATTGAATGCAACTCGCGCAGCGGTTGAAGAAGGTATTGTAGCTGGTGGTGGTGCCGCTCTTTTACGGGCTGCTCAATCAATCGATACCAAAACTTTCAGCGAAGAAGAGCGTTGGGGTGCACAGATCATTAAACGTGCTTGTGAAGAGCCAATTCGTCAAATTGCGCAAAACGCAGGTGTTGATGGCGCAATTGTTCTGGATCGCGTTTTGGCTAGCAAAGTTGCAACTTGGGGCTTCAATGCCGCAACTGAAGAATATGCTGACCTAGTAAAAATGGGCGTTATTGACCCCGTTAAAGTCGTTCGATCAGCTCTTGAAAATGCAGCTTCTGTTGCTTCACTCATGCTCACAACTGAGACTATGATTGCTGAAGCACCTAAAAAGGATGAAGCTTCAGGCGGCGGCGGTGGCGGCGGCGGTATGGGTGGTATGGGTGGTATGGGAGGAATGGGCGGCATGATGTAATGCTGTTCTTCTGAACCTGTCTCGCAAAAACCCAGGCTGTAATGGCCTGGGTTTTTTTATGTGCAAAATAAATTTGAACAGTTTTTTTACGAGCACTGCCAGTTACTCAGAGCAGTTTAAAGGCAGTTTCGGGGCAGCTGCTACCGATCTCGGTTTTTCAGATTCGATCCCAGTTATGGGTGGGTTAGCTTAGGCGCCCAGACTAGTGAAACGGCGATTGCAATAGAAATCTGATGAAATATCCGGGCTAGACACAATGATTTATCGACTTAAATCCAAATGATTTTTGTCATGTTTTTCGGCGGCGTGCTGATTTCAGGGTCAGGTTTTCCATATTTTACCAACTAAAAAAAGAAAGACCTTAGCGCTATTTGAATAGCTCTTGGCTCTTTAAATCTGGATCATTTAAAATCGGCTCATCTAAGCCTTCTTTGCGTGCCGCTGGTGTACGCGCCTCAAACTTTCTAATTTCATTGTCGGAGACACTTTTTAAAAGAAAAGATCTTTCACAAAGCTTGAGCGTCGCCATAGTGCTTCGCGCGTATGAACTAAACTCAAAACTACCGGCCTTGTCGTGAATTTGCGAGATCTCTTTGCGCAAGAAATTAGCCAATACCTTCTCTCCATGAGGATCATTCGCACGTATACATGAATTTAAATTGGTTTTTTTTGACTTCATTTTTTTGGAACTAAAATCCATATTCTCATCCCATTCCAAAATCTCTAAGTGTGGTGGCTCAAAATTTGATTTGACGTATGAAATATAAATAGACTTTCGCTCCGGCACATTCAGTGTCATTTTATAAACTCTCTCGTCTACATTCTTCACTTTAAATTTTTTGGGCAACTTACAAAAGTACATCTTGTCTTGAAGAAACAAATTGACGCCTTCAACACCCTTGTTTTTGACCGGCAAGACAGTAAAATTCTTAGCAACTAATTTGTTTGAAATCTGAGCTTCATTTTTCAAAGCCTGAGAACACGAAAACATTTTTTGATACTCGCTGGCAGTTGCAACAGCCGAAACCTGAAAGAACAAAAGAGCCAAAATTTTTCTTTTCATATTCTCAGTTTAAGGCAATACTCTCAATTTGTCTATGCAACTAAGGGCTTGGGTCATTGATCTCATACAGGATGGGTCCTGTGCCAAGGCTGTCTCAAATTGAAACACTATTTAATCTTATACTCATTTTTGAATTTAATTGTTTGGCTAGGTCCTTCAATACTTGGGTATCTAGCCCAAGTGTTGAAAAAACTAGGTCTCGGCAAAAATACAGATCATTTCAAATAGAGTGTCTAATGCTGCAAGTGCCGTAATATCCGCGTGATCGTAGGGCGGTGAAACTTCAACAATATCGGCTCCAACTAAATTTTTAATTTTAAGCGAACGCAAAATGCTTTGCGTTTCATAAGTGGTCATTCCACCAACGACGGGCGTCCCAGTTCCAGGAGCGTAGGCCGGATCTAGGCCATCAATATCGAAACTTATGTAAGTCGGATCCGAACCAAAATCAGGAAGTTTTCGACAAATATTTTTTAGCGTATCATCTCGCAAATCATCGATCGTCAAAATATTCATCTTATATTTTTTTATTGCATCTAGATCACTCGAGCCCGCAAGTGGTCCGCGAATACCTATATGCAGGCTCTTTGGAGCATCGACGAGCCCCTCTTCAATGGCGTGTCTTAAGAAAGAGCCGTGATGATATTCACAATCCCAGGCGGCAGGATAAGTATCAAGATGAGCATCAAAGTGGACTAGACGAAGTGGTCGTCCGTACTTCTTTTTCACTTCACGTAGGATCGGCAGAGTAATGGAGTGGTCGCCGCCCACCGCAATTAGCTTTTTATCTTGAGCGTAAATATGTGCGTAAAATTTCTGAATCCGCTCATAGGTTTTTAGCATATCAATCGGTACAACTGGGCAGTCGCCTATATCCGCAACTTTTAACTTCTCAACAAACGACATCGCGCGCGACCAGTGATAAACTCGTCCTAGCGATGAAACCTCGCGAACCTTACTCGGAGCAAATCTCGCTCCCGGGCGATAACTGACTCCTCCATCAAATGGAATTCCACAAATACCGATTTGATAATCAGCATCGACTTCAACATGCGGCAATCTAAAAAAGGTTTTGATTGCCGAAAATCTTGGAAATTCTCTACCTGAAAGAGGAGTATAATCCATCTTCAACCCTTTTTATCAAATTTCTGCGTAGTCTTGCCGGCTTTTTTCCAGCCCTGTATACCATCTGCCATGACAAATATATTCTTATGCCCAGCTTTAGCCGCGACTTTCGCGGCATCATGAGACGCCATACATTGCGTATTGGCACAATAGAAAACAACTTTAGTGGCTTTATCTTTTGGCAAAGTCGTCACATCATAATGTGAGCTACTTGATAAGGCTTCGGCTGTTGGAATCATACCTTCATCAACGCGGGTTTGGTCATTGTTGGCATCGTATATATGAACTGAACTTTTTTCGACCTTCATAAAGGCCTCGAGTTCAGAAACGTGAATCAAGGTAAATGAGTCTTTTGCAAAGCCCGATTGAGTCAAAAGTGTTGAAACCGCAAATAAAGTAACGAATACTAGTTTTTTCATAAATCTCCTTTTGAAATTATTGTAGGCGAGTCAAAAATCAAATACAACATTTCTCATGATTCGAAAAAAATACCACATTGCTGCAGGCCAGCGGCAAACACAACTTGATTTGATGAACTGGTATGCGGCAAATAAGCGTCCTTTACCATGGCGAGCAAATCAAGATCCTTATCATATTTGGATTTCTGAGGTGATGCTTCAACAAACCACGGTTACGGCGGTCATTCCATTCTTCGATCGGTTTTTTGCAAGCTTCAAAACCATTCAAGCTTTGGCAACTGCTGATGAGGCCGACGTTTTAAAAGCCTGGTCAGGTTTGGGATACTATAGTCGCGCACGAAATATCCATCGAGCTGCAAAAGTATTGTCAGTTTCAGGATTTTCAAAATTCTCAAAAGAGCTTTCTGAACTGCCTGGTTTCGGCCCCTATACTTCTCGTGCTGTTAGTAGTATTTGTTTTGAAGAGAAGGTCGGGGTTTTAGACGGCAACGTCATTCGAGTGCTTACGCGATATTTTGGTTTTAAGGTAAAGTGGTGGCAACCAAAAGAGCGTGTCAAACTTCAGCATATTGCTGATCAACTCGCTCAACTCGATAAGCCCTCGATCTGGAATCAAGCTATGATGGAGCTCGGCGCTAGTATTTGCTCTCCTAAGAGACCCGCCTGCCTGCTTTGCCCCTTAAAAGAGACCTGCAATTCATTCAAAAGAAATTTGACGGCTAAGCTGCCGCTTTTGAGGCCGCGAAAATCAAAAGAAATTTGGCTATGGCGCGCGCAGATCATGAAGAAAAAGAACAAAATCCTATTAGTCAAAAATAACTATGCGCCGTTCTTAAAGAACCAATGGCTACCTCCGGGAGAGGCGCTATTACAAAGTAAGCCTCCTAAAAAATTTTTATTCAAACATTTAATAACTCATCATGAAATATATGTAGTTGAGACGATTGCAAAAATGAGCACTCTTAAGCCGGCGCAAAAAGCTGAGGATTGGCAATGGGTTGACCGCAAAAAGCTTTCGGGAATTTCACCAACCTCTTTGGTAGCTAAGCTGTTAGAGCTCTCCTAATGAATCTCAACACTTGTGTGATGGATGGATCGGCAACTTCAATATGAGATCCAAGGAAATGCCTGACTAGTAATTTATTCTTTGACCAGCTTTGCCGTTCGGGCGAGTCTTATTGGTCTATGAATGATATTCCAAAAAAAATATTCACCTATAGTTTAGCAATTTATTTGAGCCTATCATTTGTTGCTTGTTCTGGACCCTCTAAAAAAGGAATCTTAAAGGCTCAAGAAGTTCCTGTTCCGATACTTGAGCCGGTTAAAATAAGAACTGGCCCCTTCATCGAGCAAAAAATTATTTTAGCCAAACCGCTAACCTCAATTGGCGAAAATGCTGAAGCCTATTTCTCACCCGATGCAAAAAAGATTATTTATCATAGTCAAAGGCGGCCCGAACATTTTCAAACACAAATCTATGAAATGAATTTAATTAATATGCGTGAACGTCGGGTTAGCTTTCACGATGGTGACGATACCGATGGAATCTATACGGCGGACAGTAATTTTATTGTTTATTCAAGTACCACCGATGAAATCAAAGAAGAGCACGAAGCCATAGCCAGCGTAATGAAGTCTTATGCCCCCAATTTATTTAAGCAAAAAACCCAGCCAAATGGCCTCGACTTCAAACCCTATGAAATTTATCTATCTAAAATTGATGGAAGCCAAATTTCACGCATTACAAAATCTGCAGGTTATGATGCCGAGACAAGCATCAATTCAAAGGGCAACAAAATTGTCTTTGTCTCGACTCGCAACGGAAGTGCTGATCTTTATTTAATGTCCTTCCAAATTGGCGATTGGGCTAAAAAGTCATTTGTAGAAAATAGTAAATCACCAAGGATTTCACCTACAGCTTCATCTACAGCTTCACCTAAGTTAATTCGTTTAACGACTGACAACAACTATGACGCCAATCCAATTTTCATTTCGCCAACGGATCAAATCTTGTGGATTAAGTATTCTACAGATACAAAAAATTCACAAATTATGTTGGGAGATGCTCTCGGGCGTGAACCGCGTTCACTTCTATCGAAGCCGGCACTATATTTAACACCTTTTTTTAATCCAATATCAAAAGAGTTAATTTTTAGCTCAAACCGCGGTGATGGCGTCCATTTCAACCTCTATACTCTTGATCTTGCTGGTCTTTGCCTCAAGAGACTCACTGACAATCCCTTTGATGAAATTTTACCGGCCTTTAGTCCAGATGGTAAACAAATTTTGTTTACCAGCGCTCTAAGTGGTAAAAACCAGATTTATTTGATGGATTTTATTTCTCCACAAGCATGCTTAGATGAGATACCATAACCAAAGGAGCAAATTATGAAATCAAGTTTTTTAGTTGTGATTCTTATGACAATAACATGTTCAGGATTCGCCTCTCCTATTCCTGGTGCAATTAGTGTAAAACCCGTTCTAGGAGTTTTTAAATCGCCGGTTGGATTTGAAATTTCTGCGACTAGCTCAAGTTGGAAGATGAGTTCAATTCCAAAATCCAATTCATTTATCGTTGGCGTTTTCACGCCCACCCAAAAGTCAGGCGCTTCGCTTACGTTGCGGCTCGATAAGCTCGCTAAAGACACTTCACTGCAGAGCTATACTGAGCGCTGGCAAAAAGAGTACCCAAAATATGGCTTTGATATTTTAGGGAGCAAATCTTTCGAACAAAACGGTATGCTTGGTCATGCTATTGATCTCATACAAAGAGAAACTCGCAAAGAAATTCGCCAAGTTGTATTTATGAAAGACAAAAAGGCAATAGTTATGACTTGCAAAGATGATGAAAAGAATTTTCGCGCTTCGCTAAAGGATTGCAATCAAATTATGCGCACTTTTAAGTGGGCTGAATAGTTTAAAACTTTTTTTTAATCAGCTGATAATACTAAATAAAGTGGATAGTGATCGGAACCTCGAAGCGGCAGAACTAATGCCGTTTTACTTTGAATTCTCCCAACTAAAAAAGCTTGCCGGTCTCAACTTCCAAGGACGCAGGGTTTTCAAATAAACCCAACTGAAAAATGACTTGTGCTTTCTTAGCTAAAAAGACGCTTGATAAATCCAGTTACTTTTTGACCAATACTTGGCGCAGATTTTGTAACTGTGGCCTTTGGATTTTTATTTTGTGGAGGTCTTGCTGATCCCGCTTGATATGCCGGTCTTTGTTGTCCTGCCGTTGGCCGCCTTGCATTTGAATTCGGGCCATTTCTTGGACCAGAATGTCGCCCGCCACCAGAACCGCCGCCAGTATTCTGTGCGGATTGAGGCCTTTGATCATTTCGGTCATTACGATTATCACGCGGTCCCTGACTAGATCTCGGACCGCCACGAGGGGATGGACGTTGTGCGCTATTTGCTCCACGCTCTCGTTCATTGCGAAACTCACCACGGTCTTTTGAATCCGATCTTGGATCGCTCTGTTGGTTATTTCTCGGATTACTTCTCTGGTCACTTCTCTGGTCACTTCTCTGAGGCGGACGATCTCCCTGAAATGGTCTTCTTGTAAAACGATCGCCGCTAGCTTCGCGTCCACCACTACTTCTTGGAGGGGGACCCGATCTCTGAGGTCGATCACTTGGCATTGGTTTAAAATCTTTTAAAATCTCTGCATCTTCAAGCCAAGCCACATCAACTTTGTGGCGCAGGTAATCTTCAACACGTTTTAAAGCATCCACATCGCGATCAGATACAAAACTAAATGCTAAGCCGCTTGCGCCTGCACGACCTGTGCGTCCAATACGATGAACATAATTTTCAGGATCGTCGGGGAGCTCAAAATTGATGATCATATCGACACCCTTGATGTCGAGTCCTCGAGCCGCAACATCGGTCGCGACTAAAATATTTTGATCATTATCAGACTTAAATTGGCTCATCACTCGATTGCGCTGAGCTTGTGTAATAAGACTTGAGATGCCGACTGAGGGGTGCCCATTCTCGTTTAAAAACTGGGAAACTCTCGGCACATTCATTTTGAAATTACTAAAAATAATAGTTTGCTTTGGGTTGTGCTTTTTTAGTAGCGACAATAAATATTGAGGCTTTTCATTCGAGCCAACATGAAAAATTTTATCGACTACGTTTTCGGCTTTTGCTTGATCGCGGCTCACATCTATATCAATGGGATTGGCGCCATATTGGTAAGCGGTATTCATAACGTCCAAATTCAAAGTCGCAGAAAATACTAAAAACTGACGCTCCTTAGGAACTCGGCTCAAAATATATTTCATATCATCTTTGAAGCCCATATCAAACATCCGGTCAGCTTCATCAAATACAATTGCACGAACACCCTTTAAGTCCACTAAATGTTCTTTGTAAAGATCGAGCAATCGACCTGGAGTCGCAACGATAAATTCAACACCTTCTTTTAGCGCCGACTTTTGTTTATCATATGAAACTCCACCGTAAATTGAAACGGCCCGTAGTTTGGCCTCACCTTTCAAAGTATTGATGTTTTCATAAACCTGTTCGGCAAGCTCCCTTGTCGGGACCAAAATCAAAATAAAATGTCGGTTGTGCCAATCACGAAAAACACGAGCGGAGAAATCTTGATTTACATCGCCTGCTTTCGGCTCAGGCTCGGACCCGGACCCGGACTTGGGCTTTTCTAAACCAGCCTCTTGGCTTCGCAAAACTCGATCCATTAAAGGAAGTAAAAAAGCTGCAGTCTTGCCCGTTCCGGTTTGCGCCAAGCCCGCCACATCCTTAGCATTCAAAACATGCGGAATCGTTGCCTCTTGAACTGGAGTGCATTCGGTGAATTTTGACTTTTCAATTGCGGCCTCTAAAAGCGGATGAAGATGGAGCTCAGAGAATTTCAAAACTAATCCCTCGATTGCATTCGAATGCGTCATGTTGACAGGCACAAAATCTATAGCAACTATCCTAAAAAGCCAAGTAAAGTTGCAATAAATTCCTGAGGTTGATCACTATGGACCCAATGACCCGCATTTTTTATTTCAACGCCCTTTATTTTTGAGTTTCTTCGCAAAATCTCTTCAAAAACCTCTTTGCTAAGATCTTCAGACTTTTCACCGTGAATCCAAAGTATTGGAATGCGCAAGGCCTCAATTTCATGCCAGCGCTCTTCAGCCCGGCCCTGAATGAGACTTTCTCTAATTCCTGGTAAAAAAAATCGCCAGCGAAGCCTTTTATCCGGCCCTTCTTGTAGATTTGCTAAGAGAAATAAGGCTAAACCGCGGGGATTCGGCTTATCTGCATATTTGGCCATAAATTCAACTTCAAAAAAACTTTTAGCCAGCTTCCGACTGGCAAATGGAACAGGAATGAAATTGAGCAAACCACCGATAAAACTCGAGCCATACTGATTCAACGAGGGGCCAATGTCCTCAATGACAAGTTTTTCAACTCTTTGTGGATAAGTATGGGTAAACTCGAGTGCATTTCGCCCGCCCATTGAATGGCCAACAAGGTCAATTTTTTCCCAACAGAGTTCATCCAAAATTTTGCGTAAATCTTCGGCATAGTCTTTAGGTGAGTAGCCTGACTGTGGCTGAAAGGACCGACCATGCCCTCTCTGGTCATAAATCAGAATGTGATGAGTCGATGTAAAAGCTGGCGTAACCCGCATCCAATTCGCTGCGGATCCCATGAGCCCATGAAGAAAAACTAGTTTTCGGGGCGAGTTCTCATTCCCAAGAAATTGATAGTGAAAATTTTTAAGATATTCTGCAGTAAAACTCATGCTTGCACTCTATAGCACTATGATGTTTCTTGTCATGACCCAACATCTCGTTATAATTGGGCTCAGGAGCAGTAGCATTCGCATGGAAGTTTCACATAAACCGCGTTTACATCAAGATTGGATTGACCCGCACGCCTTCGGTATTGTGAAAGCCCTGCAGCGCGCTGGTTTTGAAAGTTACCTTGTCGGCGGCTGCGTTCGTGACCTTTTATTGGGTCTTCATCCAAAAGATTATGATATCGCGACTTTTGCACAACCCAAGCAGATCAAAAACCTCATTTACAACTCTTATATCATTGGCCGAAGATTTTTGTTGGTTTTAGCAAAGCGCGATTCTCAACAATTTGAAATTGCAACTTTTCGGCGTGAAACAAAGGTCGAAGAATCCGCCGTCGAAGGCGAAGCCCCACTCGGGGATAATACTTTTGGAACTCCAGAAGAAGATGCCAAGCGCCGCGACTTTACCGTCAATGCTCTGTTTTACGACCCCGTTCAAAACGACTTAATTGATTTCGTCAATGCCATGAAAGATATTGAGACCCGTACGCTTCGCATGATTGGTGATCCTGATGTGCGACTGATAGAAGACCCAATTAGGCTATTACGAGCCTTAAGATTCGCCCACAAGCTGGAGCTTGGACTTGAAGAGAATTTGCGTGCTTCAATGCAACGAAATGCTTCGAGCATTGCGCAAAGCGTTTTGCCTCGAAGACGCGAAGAAATCTTAAAATTGCTCAGATTACACGAGAGCTTTTTAGCCTTTGCCGAAGCTTTCGATCTGGGAATTCTTGAGCATCTTTCACCCTATCTTCATTCTATATTTCTAAATGATACTTATCGTGAAAATTTTGAAATTTATTTAGGGCAATTTAAAGAGCTTGTGGTTGATAATTATGAACCTCAGCATTTGTTGAGTTGGCTTGTTCTTGCTTGCGCATACGCCACTTCCTCGGGAGAATGGCCAACTAGTGCGCAGATGCGGGCCGATGATATGCAGAATTTTATTCGCAATGAGCTGGGCATGTTCAAACTCGAGCAAGGCTTTCTCGGCCATACACTTCAACTCAGTGGCATGTTACAAAAAACTTCATTGCTAAAGAAGCGCGGGCCGCGAAGACTCATCTCTATTCTGCGCAATGAAAGTTTTATGTTTTGTCTTAAACTTATGGAAATTAATTTTGAAATTTGCTCTCAGGACATTGAGTTTTGGAAAAGTGCTGCTCGTGAAATGGCACCTGATCTAAAATCTAGAATAGCTTCAGGTCGACCATCTCGACCACGCCGCCGGCGCAAACGAACTTCTACCGCCGTTGAGTCCGTAAAGGCAGAATAGCACTCTGATTAACTTGCCGTACAGACTCTAAGAATCTTGTTTGGTCTTTGAACGTGTTTTTTCTGAGTTATGATCTTGATCCATCGAGGCATTTATTTGATCATTTGGATTTTTTGGGGTCACGTCAATTTCATCTCCCACAAGACCCTTTTTAAATCCACGAATTGCCTCACCAATTCCTTTGCCTAAGCCGGGAAGGCGCTTTGGCCCAAAAAGAAGCAATACAACCGCCAAAATTATAACTAAATGTACCGGTGAAATACCCATTTTGACTCCCCAAAATTTGCCGAAAAAAAAGTCTAAACGATGACTAATTATATCATTTCGTTAGCTATATAAGAACATAAATCGCAAATTAGGAAATATCTAGCCCGGATATTTCATCAGATTTCTGTTGCAATCGCCGCTTCGCTAGTCTGGGCGCTTCGCTCCTGGCGTTTTGAGACCTTTTCATTGCGACAACCTGCTTTGAGGTTGCCTCACTCAAAGGTCACTCAAAGGTCACTCAAGCGCCAGGCCAGTATGCGAATCAGCGATTTCACGACGAAACTGATGAAATATCCGGGCTAGGTGAGTTTTTGACAATCCCTTATTTTGGCGGCCCTAACGAGATCTATTTGAGACTCTTCATATCAATGACAAATCGATAGTGAACATCACCCATTAGCATACGATCGTAAGCCTTATTAATATTCTCGATT
>JAYVXS010000290.1:0-3442 GCA_043784965.1 Bdellovibrionales bacterium | reverse complement strand
AAGCCAAAAAAAATAAAAGCTACGATTTAGATTTTAAAAAGCGCAGTGTGGACCGCGCAAAGGAGCTTGGTCACATTACTAAAGCCAGTCAAGAGCTTGGGTTGAGTGTTTCAACTTTAGCGAAGTGGGTTAAGGTTTTCGATGCTAAAGGTCTTCAAGACTCAAGATCCAGAAGAGCACACACTCCAAGGAGGGCTCACGGCAAATGAGCAGGGGTTCTCTATGCACGCAGGAACCTGCTGCGAACAGCATGAGCGAAAAAAACTTGAGTTCTTATGCCGCTACATCTCAAGACGAAGGCTCTGTCTTCTTTTGGTCCAGGGATCAAATCTGTTTTAAAGGCAGCGGTCAGCCGCCTCCCGATTTGCAGTTTCCGTCTGGGTTATTAGTGGGTCAGTCGGTAAAGATTTGTGCCCAATTGATCGGCGGTACTATGAATTTCACCTATGAATTTCACTTAGTGAATCCTCCATATCATTCATAAGTATTCGTGAGAAAATATGAAAGAAGTCTCGGAAAAAATAGAATGGGAGTTGAAGTCAGAATATCGAACCAGCTACTGAACCGGATTCTGTTTGTCGAATTCCGACTGCCAGACTCAGAAACTTTTCCACATAAAGCCAACTAGAAATAGAAAGAACATTTTTGACCCAGTCTTCGGTGACCAAATAAGTGCTTCCCTTGATATCTGATTCAGTTTTAACTACGTCACTTATCAGGCTAAGGTGTTTTCTGATTTGAAGATTTGGCGAACGGCAATCTTTCGTTGGCCAGGCGACCAGTATTAGCTATCTATTTTGAGGCCAATAGACCCAAAATACTCCTTCAGGGTGGGCAGCGCTGGCACTGACTAAAAAACTATTTATTTTTAAAGCATTCTTTTGGGACCGAACATAATTGGTCATGAATTTTTCAAATGAGCAATCACTTGCCTTGGGATCAAAGGATTCAGGAGTAGTCGCAAATGAATCTACGGCACATATTACTATCAATGCGATGAGTGAATTTTTCATACTAATATTCAATTTCAATTTTTCTACTTAGTCCAGAGCCAAATGCCGGGACTTTGACTCACTTGAATTTTACAGATTATAAAAATCAATTGCAATTGCGGCAAGACCTTCTTCTTTCGATTCTGAAACGTCTTTTCTAAAATTGGCGATCCACTTAATTAGGTCGGCGCGAAATCTTTCTTTATCTACCTCTGAAACTGACACAACCGATGAGTAATGAAGATCTTCTCGCAAGCCCCTAGCAATTGAATCCATCGCTTTTATTCGCCAATTGTAATGGTGCTGCTTCACAACTAATGAGTCTGCACCAAGATGCAACGCCACTTGACCGACGCTCAACTCTCCAGAATTCTCTTCAACCATGCCTTTGCTTTTTAAAAAATCTATCGCAGAATTTACATCAGCTACAGAAAGATTAAGCTGAGAACCGATTGCGCCCCGAGTACGAAATCCAGGGATGGTTAGCAAAACGTGAATGGCTACGATTGACCAATGACTATAATATTTGAGTTGGGTTTCGAGGTCTTCTACTCTTTCAAGCTTCATATGTTCTTTCAAATCTTGATTCTTTATTTTTAGATGCTGAAGTTGATTCGAGAAATATTTTTTAAGATGGATTGTTGAGGCGCGATTATGCTGAACCAAACACATAAAAAAATCTCTTTCTTCATCTATATGATTGCAGAAAAACGAAACACGCTCCGCTTGCTCAAGACTGAAATGCGCCTCTTTCGTTAATACCTTAGACACATAGGCGGGCTGACATCCAATCACGCCTGCCATTTTTGTCTGTACGCCCTTCTCACCTCCTCGCCTAATTGCCAAATACTGAGCTAAAAACTCACGATAATCTGAATATCTAAAAACCGAAATATCTTTTGTCATATTAATTACTTAAAATAGCACACTTGACTTTATATTTCCTAATAGGAACATTTTTGCTTAAAAAATAATTATATTTATAGAGAAAAATTTGCCAGTATGCGTTATATTGGCCACGGTATCTATTTTGCAAATCAAGGAGTTCTATATGAAAAATAATTTTTTGAAATCTTTAGCTCTATTGCCCCTAGTACTTTACTCAGTCACCAGCTATTCAGCCGGCGGCAAAGATGGAGGCGATGGCGGTCAAAGTGGTGGCGGTGGCGACGCTTCAGAAATGGGAGTCGATCTCATACGTGCAGATATTCTTAAGTGGATCACCGCGGGCGGAGCAGCGACCTTTAAAGAATGGCCAAAAGACCTTAGCGGAAATCAATATGAAACTCAGATGAAATACTTCTTAGAAAAACACCGCGTTGTTGTTGGATTTGTTTCAACAGAACAAGAGAAAAAAACTCAAGATCCTGAACAGAAAGTTATTGTTGAAGGTCGCTACAAATCTTGTCGAGGCTTTATATCTAAAGCAGACAGACTCCCGCACATATTATGTAATAGTGATCGCTATCCATCTGGCGGCGCAAATCAATATCGACTTATCCATCACGAGTATGCGGGACTTGCTGGTATTGAAAAAAATCTAGGTGCATCTTCAGACTATATTCTTTCAAATCAAATGACTGATTTTCTTGTGCCTGAGGTCATTTATCGCCTTGCAGTCAAACGAAATGTTGTTCTGAAAACTCAGTCCGAGGTCTGCATTTCAAAGTTCAGGGGTGGCGCCTACGGGCCTGGAGGTTCATACGATACGACCTGCCCAGGACAAAAAACTTTTACAACTTGGGTTGGAGGAAAAAAGCAGGCCGCAGAAGAGAAACTTGCTGAGATCTTTGCCCAAAGAGGCTTTGTCAGAGTCGGTGCTTACTTCGGAGATATGGTGCTTGTTCATATGAACGGAACTTTACCCACAGATCGCTTTTGCGTGCTGGCAAGCAAACAAGAATACTTTGATACGCCGGCTGCTGAAATCCTCGATTGCAGTGAGGGCGCATTAGCCATGATCGAACCAAGTTTAGCGGGCCAGTACTTAATGAAAAACGGCCTTCAATTGATCTTTACTCACGGAAAAAAAGAGTCAATCCCCGTTGGAATGCAAAATATCACCGCTGAGCTAAAGGTATTCAAAAAGAATTAACAATCTATCGAAGTGCAAATGCCCACTTCTCAAAGGAAATATTAACTCAATATTTCCTTTTCTCTTTTGTTAGCTTCCTTTTTAAAAGAGACCTTCACAAGTAACTGCCTTAGGCAAAACATCTGAGGTAAGTATCATAGCACCAGGAGCAAATGCCGCATTAGGATCAATGCTATGTTTCAGTTAACTCTTCTCATTGAGAACAAGCTCAATTGAATGCAATCTTTAGGGATATTTTCTCATTTTTAGAAACTGACTAGCCTGAATATTTCATCAGTTTCGTCGTGAAATCGCTGATTCGCAGACTGGCCTGGCGCTTGAGAAACCTTTGAGTGAGGCAACCTCAAGGCAGGTT
>JAYVXS010000289.1:0-11089 GCA_043784965.1 Bdellovibrionales bacterium | reverse complement strand
GCATCATAAACACTGAGCGTGAGCCGATGCCCATCAAGTCTTCCAGTAACAAGAGCATGGGCATCGAGAAGTTTTCCGAGTAAAATAGCATCGCCAGGCTGTAGCTCACCGCGAGCTTGAAACACTTCATTTTTACTCAAAAATTGTTTGCTTGCTAAAAGAAAAATCTGATTTTGCGTCAATTCTTGACGAACCTGCCACCATGCCTCATCAGCCTTCGGGACCAATCGACTCGGCACTTGAAATGGAAAAACTACCAATCGTCTAACCAACTGGTGCTCAATTTCAACCGCTTTTGAGTTCGCCGTGAAAATAAGACAAAGAGCAAGGTTAACAGCAGATGCAAGTATGCGAAATCTTTTCGAACTGATCAAACTAGAATTATATTGGGTCATAACATATCAAATATGGATTGCAGATTTAATTCAAGAAATTTCGTTCACTGGGCAAACGGCTAGCCCAAAATTCACCTCGACCCAGGCAAACTTAAACACGAAAAATTGCCATGCCAAGGTCCACTCGTGATAGAGTTGTATGAGATTCCAGGTCAAAAGGAATACTTGAAAATAAAATAGATTTTTTAAAGCTGTTGTTAAAACTTTAGTGGCCCATTAATATTTGAATCAGGGGCTTTTCGGAGAATTAAATGCGCGTACGTTTGCGGTACCCAATTATCCTTATTGCAACTTTTATAAGTTCAATAAGTAATTCAGCCAATGTAACTTCTAAAAGTCTGATTACGCAAAAAATAACTGGTACCGCCTACAATAAGGACAAACAGTTTGTTTACACCGAAGAAGATACCACCCAGCTTAAAGACAACCACATCCAAAGAATCGATAGCCTTTATAAAGATAAAGACTCAAAGCTGATCGTAGAAATGCATTCCGTTTTCTCAAAAAAGCCTTTTTTGCCAGATATCAGCTTTAACGATCATCGTAAAAAAACTGAATTTAAAATGGTCTACAATGAAGGTGAAAATGTTGTGTCGATCTCGCAAAACTTTGCAGATCCCAAAGTAATAAAAAGTAAAAAACTTGATTACCTAGACAATATGATCAATTCGATGGGGCTCATCAATTACATTCGTGAAAATTTTAACTCGGCAAAAGAAAAAGCCAAGACCTTTCGCTATGTCATTCCGGCGCTAATCGACGATTATGGCATGGTACTTGATTTTCGCGAAAATCTTGAAAAAATGGATCCCATCGTAAAATTTGCTTTTCGTATTGAAAGCTTTTTTGTACGCAATTTGGCAGGTGTCAGCGAAACAATCATAGGCTTTGATAGGGGCGGCAACTTTATAAAGGAATTTAATGGGATTTCAAATATCCTAGACGACACCAACCATACCATTGAAGTGCAAATCACCTATACGGAGCCAGTAATCGTTAAAACCAAGTGATTTTTTGCTTCGGAATCTCAATCCAAGCCTCACTCTTCGGAAAATCCTTAGGTATTTTTTCACATTCTCCGCGAAATTTTAGAAAGGCCGAAAGCGCCCCAATAAATGCATCAAATGCGTGAGAGTTCTCAACCATCGCCCGCAAATCTTGCTGATATATGAAGGCAATATTCATTTCGACAATTCTCGAAAGAATATAATATCTGGCTTCGTCTCCATCAATGCTGTGGCGATGAAATCTTAGATAGGTTTTCGGAATATTTAAACTGGTGCCGATTCTCCAAAGTGAAAGCTTTGGAAATACCTCAATCAGCGAAAGCTTCTTCAGCCGTCTCGAAACAAAATACCCACGTGCTGCTAAAGGGGCCGCATTTGCACCCAATGCGTGGGACGGAAAAAAATTCTCCTCTAACTCGCTGCTGATGAACATCTCGGCGCATCGTTCAGTATAGGGCGTGAATATTTTGTTTGGTCTTTTTATTTTACTGCGCTTTTTATGAAAATCCCACATCCATTTGATATGAGGCAATTTGCACTTTTCATAGCCCGGGCATTTTAAAGTACAAGTTACACAGTTCGGAAACTGCAATGGCACGTCAAAGGCCACTAGCTTGAATTTACTCGCTGTTAATATTTCATGTAAATTGTAATCAGATGACTTTTCATCGCTACTCGATACATTAGTGGATAGGTTTTTCAAAAAAAGACGCTTTTGCGCGGCAAAATACTCGATTTGTGCCACGGCCGTTTTGTCGGTCTTGCCGCCGCCAAGAGATACGCCCGCAAAGCTCAACACTGTGACATTCTCTTTCATGATTCGCCAAATGAAAAGACTTTTGCCTCTAAAACTTCAAATCCATTTTTTTCACAATCCAACTTAACTTGTAATCGATTTTCATCTTCGCACCAAATCATGACGCAACCGCCGCCCCCTGCTCCGCAAATTTTTGCAACCGCATGGTTTTTCTTGGCCAATTGTGAAAGTTTCTCGATCTCAGGACTTGAGAACTCTTGAGAGAGCTCACATCTCGCATTGAACTCTTGCGTAAAAAGATCTGGAAGTTTTGCAAATTTCTTTTTTTGTATGGCCTCAACTACCTGATGAGAAACCTCACCAAGCTTGGCAAAGGCCATTCTGATTTGCTTGTCGCCCTCAATAAATTGTTTGATCACATGCCAATTATTTATTCCTGAGTGATGGGACTTTCCAGTATAGACTAAAAGAAATTTATTCTTAAAAAGCTCTGTCGGAACCGGTTCGACTTTCACCTTTGGGCCTAAGCTAGTATAGTCGATAATATTTATATCGCCCAAAATTGCCGGAAAGTAATCCTGCGTTCCTGTCATTTTCTTTAAGACCTTGGCCTCAAGATTATGTGCGAGTGTTACCATTTCATAAGTATTATATTGATGTCCGAGCCATTTTGAAAAAACCTTAATCATTGAAATACACAAAGAAGAGCTACCACCGAGTCCGCCGCCGACTGGGCTTTCGGATTCAGTTTCAATTTCAAATCCGTGGATCGGCTTAAAAAACTCAGCCTGCACCTTTATCAAATCTAATTCCGAATCCTTATCCTCAATGAATGCCGAAAGATTCTTAAACTCTCTCTTCTTCTTTAGATCTTTTGACTGAACTAAAACCTTTTCGTCACTTCGTTCTTTCAATCGACAATGAGTGAAAATATCAATTGCAACATTGATCGTCTGGGGTCGATCCAGCATGAGATAAATCGGCCAAAAATCAAGCGTGCCTCCTGCTAAATCAACTCTTGTTGGCGAACTCTCTACACACTCAAACATATTTATTTACTTCTCTTTATTTGCTGCTGCTGGTGAATGCTGATCTAAGGCGGCCGCTGCGGGTCGGTCCAGCTTGGATGCCTCAGACTTCTCTCCCGGTGGGGAACCAGAAAATTGAATCGGATCAGGGTTTGTGAACAAAGCCTTAAGACCCAAACTCTCAATTTGCGAATGCGCCATACTCACCACTTCTTTTATCTTATTCGTCGTAGCGTGCACCAGCTTACCAGAAGAGGTCCTCTGCGCCTGAGCTTTTTTTGCAACTGGGATCTCCTCAAAGGCCTCGCCCCAATTCATTTGAAAAATCGGCTTCTTACTTGAATCCAAAATAGAAATTTCATTTCTTAATTTCTCCGGCTTTAACTTCAACAAAGCTTTAGCTTCAAGATGACTGAATTTACTAAGCAACTCATCTACCTTTGATGAATTTAGTTCTCTCTTGTCAGCAGGATCGACATTTTGCCAGGCGTTACCTACCTTCTTAAGGTCTGCTTTAAAAGCCGAATTCGAAATTCGAATGTATTCAGCTTCAAGCGAGCCAAAGGTGAAAGCCTGATGTTTATCAGCGAAATCAAAAGCACTCTTGTTCATGGTATCTAGATTAGATTGAACGCCCCTTAAGATCGTATTTGCATCTGATCCCATTAGGTAAATATTGTGATTCTTGTCATTCTTAGGGTCTGAAATTTTGAGTTCATAATTTTGTGGTTCTTGCGCGCGGTGAAGACGCAAGCTAAGTCCTGGTTTGTCTAAGTGAAACTTCTTGATTTGTGAACTGTCGGCCTTGTTTTCGGCAACGATTTCTACTCCCTTAAGGTTTCTCAGCAAATCTAAGAGCGACTGTATTGAGTCAGCTGAAACCGGCGCCATATAATTTTTTGGCTCTAACATTTTCCAGTTTTGTTTTTCTCTTTGAAGAACCAGTCGCTCCTTGCCAAGAATTTCAATTTTTTCCACATCTGCAATTGCTGCTGTATACAAATTCTTATTTCTGAAATCGTCTGCTTTTTTATTGAGTGCCGAATTCAAGTAACTAGGTGCTAAATATACTTTCTTCTCTTCCCCAAAACGACTGTAAACACTGCCGTCATAGGCCTTAACTGAGCCAAAACTCACATCTTCTGAAATATTAGGCCCCTTAGCGTCCTTCACAACTCCTGATAATTTTAATCGAAAGGACGGCCGATCAAGACCATAGGTTTTAAGATTCAGCTTTTCGCCCTCTTCAACTATTTCGCTGGTCTTTTCTCGCAAAACTGTATCCAAGAAATTCTTTACTTGCGTTTGATCTGCTTTATCTACATACGGCTTTTCAAGCGCCCAAGTTTCGCCAGTTTTTTGAAGCAGCGATGAATTCTCACCATTGCTCAATTCGATTCGAGTAATTTCATCAATCTTCAATTTATAAATCTGTGAGCTTAGTTCTTTTTTTTCAATCTCTTCGTTACCCTTTTTGAAAACTTGAAAATATGAAAAAACTCCGGCGCCAATAACTATCAATGTGAAAATAATGGTTCCACGAAAGGATTTCATGCGGTCCTCCTCCTCCACCATATAATGCCACTTGTAAGCAACATCATAAGAGGGCTCAGAATCAAAAATACGGCTAAATAATTTTTATAAGAAGAAATAACATTTAGTTTCGTCGCTCGAGGCGTCTTAGCATGAATAGAAATAAGGTCCTCGTCTTTTGCCAAATACGAAATTACATTCATTGCAAGATCTCGATCCCCATACTGAGCATACAGTTGATTCGACAAGAAATCACTGTCACCTGAGAAAATTGCAGCAAATTCCTGTTCCGCACCGCCAAGCTTTCCGGTCACCTGAAGTACTATGGTGTGGGGACCGGTGGACGTTACCTTTGGGCTCTTTTCTAATTTATCTACGCCCTGGGTAGCAGAACTTGTCTCAACGAGTGCCTCAAATTTAAAATTGTCTGGCGCCTGTCCAGCCTTAGAAATCGCACCGGCAAGTAAAAACAATTGATCAGCAATTGATTTTGTGATGTCGCTACTTTTTGAATGGGTGCTCCCGAGCGCTATAATTGGTCCAACTTGACTGAGCTGTACGCGCGTATCTAGCACATAATTTCCATGATAATTTACGCTAAATATTTTAGCAAGCTCAGCAATATTATGTTTCTCTCCGGGGTCAGCGGCAATGAAAAGATGACCTCCGCTCATTGCATATTTTTTAATTTTTTCAATTTCAGCAGGCAAAAATATTTGGTTAGGCCCTAAAATGACCAGCGCCGAAGCATCCTGCGGAATCTCAGTCTCGATTAATTTTAACGTCTTAATATTGTAAGTGGTTTCGAGATCGGCTTTAAAGTTCGAAACACTCTCAGGCTTAGCACCCTCAATTTCTCTCTCGCCATGACCTGTAGAGAAATAGATGACTTTGCGAGCGCCCTGATCTCGAGTCAGCTTCAGTAGGATTTTGGTAATCCCCTCTTCTGATACGTTTTCAATTTTTAAATGGCGTTCTTGATACTCAGCAAATAATCCGATCTCACCGCTCTTGAATTCAAATTTTGCCGCCAAATCAGGGCGATTCAGAGCTGAGTAAGATTCGAAGCTAATCATAGAGCTTTTTTCGCGATAGAGCTGAATAAAATCACCCACACGCTTCTTGTTTATCTCAGCCTGCTCTTGTTTTGAATATAGCAAAATGAAATTCACCGGAGCTTTAAGCGTGGATAGAATTTTTGTGCTTTGTTCACTCAAAGAATTGAGGCCCTCTTTGGTGAGGTCCCACTTTCTTTCATAGCGAACCGACAGAAAGTTCACAATGAAAACACTGGCAAGAGCCATGACAATCAGCCAGCCCATATTGACGCCATGTTTGGTGGTCTTCAAGGTGAAAAACTCATAAAAGAATTTATGATCAATGACGAAAATCGACAAAATAGCCATTACACCAAGACCGATAGGTCCATAAAGAGCGGGATGCATGCTCGTCAAAATCAGACGAGCGATCACCGCAACAATTAGAAATAAAATCCCTGCGCCCAAACAAATTTTTGATAATTTACTCATAACTTATCTCCAACGATGCGACTCAACAACTCGTTGAGTGATAAAAACACAAATAAAAATGACACTTATAAAATAGACTAAACTCGATAGATTGATGCCGCCCTTGATGAAATTTGAAAAGTGATTCCCTAGGGTCATTTGGTCTTTCACTCCCGTCCAAAATGGCCCCTCTGCACCTTCTAGAAAGAGCCCTACAAACCACAGCATCACATTCCCGATCAAGCCAAAGATTACCGCCAGTACTGGATGCTGAGTAAAAGAAGACATCATCATTCCGACGGCAACATAGCAGCCAACCGTTAAAAATAAACCGATATAAGCCGTAAACAAGGGCCCCCAATCGAAGCTCGCGATAGGCGCCAGTGAGACTGGATAAATGGCAGCAATTGCCACCATTGTCCATGCCACTAAGAGACCTCCGATAAATTTACCAATGGTGATTTGTGTACTCGTCACCGGGCTGGTCAATAGCAAATCAAGTGTGCGATTGCGCGTCTCTTCGGCAAAAAGCCTCATGGTAAATCCGGCTACTGCCAAAATTAAAATAAAATTTACAAATGAAAGATGTGCGGCAAACACTTGATACATGAGGTTTGGACCAGCTTCTTCGCCACCACCTTGCATCGAAGACATTGCGGAATGTGCCGCGAAATCCCCTAGGTCTTTAACAAATTTGAGAGACCAAAAAAATGTGCAGATCCCAGTGATGACATAAAAAAGTGGACTCGCGAGCAGCGAGCGAACATCTTTTTTTGCGATTATCCAAATAGCCTTCATGATACGACTCCCTGTTGCTCCTCTTTCGAAGTGAGTTTCAAAAACACATCTTCAAGATTCATACTTTCAGCTCGAATTTCAATAAGACCGGCGCCACTACTCACAATCTGTGTAGCAATTTGTTGAGAAATGCCATCCTGTCCGTCAGTTTCAATCTCCAGAGAACCATTCGCTACAGCCTCAACTTTGCGAACCCCGGTCACGCTACGAAGTGTCGCGACAAGTGCCGCGCTCGAATTTTGAACGCGCACAATAACTCGACCAGTACCTGACATTTTCTGAGCGATTCCCGCAAGCGTATCTTCAGCAACAATATTACCTTGATTGATAATAATAATCCGCTCACAGCTCGCTTGCACTTCAGGTAAAATATGCGTGGAAAGCAAAATGGTATGTTGGCCCGATAAGCTCTTAATCAAATTACGAATTTCAGAAACCTGTCGAGGGTCAAGGCCCACTGTCGGCTCGTCCATAATTAGTATTTCAGGATCCGAAACTAGAGCTTGAGATATACCAACCCTTTGACGATAGCCTTTCGACAAATTTCCGATGAGACGATTGGCCACAGATCCTAAATCAGTTTTATCTATCGCCGAATCGACTAAACTCTCAAGCCTAGAAGCTTCAACGCCTTTGAGTTGGGCAACAAATCTTAAATACTCTCGCACCCGCATATCCGTATAGACTGGTGGCGTCTCGGGGAGATACCCAATTCTTCTTTTTACCTCAATTGGATTTTCGAAAACATCAAAGCCGGCGATTCTCACAGAACCTGAAGTCGGCGCCATGAAGCCCGTAATGATTTTCATAGTTGTCGTTTTGCCCGCCCCATTTGGGCCCAAAAATCCGACGACCTCACCTTTTTTTACTGAAAAATTTAATTTATTGATGGCTATTCTTTGACCATAAGTTTTCGTCAAATCGCGCACTTCAATCATGATGCTTCTCCTCACAATAATACTTTAATGCTAACAAGCTCAAAGCTAGACCTTAAAATCAAAATCCTATGCACCTTGTGGGTGGTGTCAAGCACGAGGTGCTGACTCGTTGCATTTTAGCGATCGGCTTGGTCCATTGAAGATCGAGCAGACCAGCTAGAGTCTTTGTTTTCAGCGTACTAGGTCTCAAATTTTATGCGTAAGGTGCGATCATTTTGAAAATGGACTCTTCCCAATTTATCGCCCTTAATTGGCTTAACATGGCGGCATTCACAAATGATGAGATCGAAAGATTCACCTGATTTTGTCTTCGCCTTCTTGCCGAAATTTTCAGCGATCAGCCATTGAGCTATCTTGCGAAGTTCCAGGTCACTGACTTGGCGCTCTCTCGTTCGTCTGATCACCACATGAGCACTCGGAATGTCTCGTAAATGCAGCCACAAATCAAAAGGCTGCGCTCGCCTTAGAATATCCAGGTTATCTTTGGCCGACTTTCCAATATAAGCCTGCAAATTCTCATCAATCTTAAGAGTACGCGCCTGGGCTCCGACTTTTTGTAAGAAATTTTTTTTCGGCTGATTTGAAGTGCGCGGTAAATCAATTGTTGAACGCTCATCTTGCTGCAAATCTCGCTTTAGCTTTTCGATCTCAGTTTTCAAAATTGCGGCGCGCTCTTGGGCGACCAAAATTTTGCGTTCTTGGTCCTTGGCCTTGGTAAAACAGCTCGTAATATTCTGACTCAAGGTCTTGTCGAGATCAATCTGTTTTATATACTCTTCTGGCGCCTTAAGATTTTGATGGAGCTTCATCCACTCCCCGACCTCACTCCACTGATTTTTATTTTTTTCAAATATATCAGATTGCATTTTCTCAAGTGCTGTCGTTTTTTTCTGAATCATTTTCTTAAGCTTTTCTAACTTTTCATTTGGTTGAGCATTCCGGTTATCACCCTGAACAAGCCCTTTTTCGATCAACCACTCATTTTCAATTGTCTGAAAACTTCGTACACTTAAATTCGCATCACGCCCAAAGTGCTCATCACGAATCACCACTTCTTTTGGCTTAAAAAAACTGATTTTCTTTTCAATCGCACTCGCGATTAAATTTTTAGCATAAGAAAATAAGATGACCTCAATCTTGAATTCTTGAAAGCGAGATTCAGCATGAAAGTAGATCTGCAGTACCCGACCTTGGTCTTTCGCAAGCTCAATACGGGCAATACGCCGCCCCTCAAAATGAGCCCGAATAAAGAGTGTAAGTGGCTTTGTTTTTTTAGAAAGTCTTCGTACCTGGTCGCCTTGAAGAAGCAAAAAAACGGGTGCGGAGGGCGCAAAATCAAACATCATCCAAACAACTTTTTGCCGATGATAGAACCCCAACGCAATATGACTGTCGCTTGCCACAACCTCCTGTAGCTGAGCCCCGACCCAAGTCTGAATCTCATCGCAAATATGTTCAAGTTCGGCCTGGTTTAAACCCTTCATAGATCAGGACTTCTTTCATTACTAGTCGTGAGATAGGTCAATTTTAGACTAAACCAAAAACTTTAGGATCTGTACTCAAATTATTTCAAGAAAGCTCCGAAAAAGAACAGGTAATACTGAGCTTTCATTTCGGAGGATCTTCATGCGTCCAAAGCGCGATCTTTTACTGAGTATATTCGAACAGCAGCTGCAAATTTCATTGGTGGGCGAGGACACTGAGGCTGTTTTAATTACCCGAGTTGTTGAGTCTTATATTTTGGCCCTAAAAACTCAAGGTTTTATTCCGCCAAAGTTCATTAAGATCCTAGAAGAGGACTTAAAAGAAGAAGTTCAAGAAATGTACCGTAAAAAAACCTATGGCCATATGGAGCTCGCGAGTTATCGAAAAAAACACGCTAAAAAATGCGAACCAAAGCCTCCTGTCGCCAGGGATTCCGAGAGTTTTTCAAAGATTCAAATTCCATTGCTTAGGCAAGCCAAGAAGCAAAAAATCAATTAGTCCCTACGGCAATAAATTTACTTTTGGCTACATTTTAAAACTGGCACCTAATTTGAAGCGAAGAGCTAAGTAGACTTGAATGATCCGGCGGTAAGGGTCACGAAAACAAGGAGATTACGATGCCAAAGCTTTTAAAAGCTAAGCTGAAAACAAAACTCTTTCGCCTCGAACGAAATGAGTGGGAGTTTTGGCTTTTTGTGGTCTCGCTTGTGACAATTTTAGGCTTTTTCGTGCAAACTCGTCAGCAGATTGGCACCGACCACCCTTACTTTCGCTCGCAAACCAAAGCTGAGATCTATGACATACGCCTCCCAAACAACAGCCGCATCGTGCAGGATCATCTCGAAACCGGAAGATAAAATACCTCCGCAAAGAAACTTGCCACTCACCATAATCTCGATGTAATAAAATGGACTGCTTTTGTAACTCTTATGACGACGTAGCTCAGTTGGATAGAGCAAGAGTTTCCTAAACTCTAGGTCGGTAGTTCGATCCTACCCGTCGTCACCATCTATCGTATTGATATTGCTGATAAAAATTGAATTTAGAAATTGAGCGTTGGTTAGAAAATTTAACTTACGTTGGTTAGGACTTAACCACCACCCATAATAAACCGAAAAGTTTTTGGGGACGGGTTTGAAGAAATATTCTAAAGATACAAAATTCAACTCTTGGTCTTTGTTCAAAGAAAAACAAAGAGGACTCATCAGGTTTGTAATCAGACGTTGGGTTATAAATTCAGACGGCACTAAAATATTAGAACGTTTACGCCTTGAAAAATATAAAAGCATTAGAAGCGACGAAACCGAACTAAAGGACTTTATTATTCGACTCAACGATGAGCAATTTCGCGAGGAGCGAGGCCGGGCAAAGGTTGCGCTCAAACATGCCTTTATCAGTCCGGACCTTCTGGACTCCTATCAAAACTACTTGCTAACCCAAATTCCCACAAAGGCTAAGGCTCGCAGCGAGTATCAGCCTGTGACTCTCCAAATTCGAAGTTTAGCATAAAAATAAGTAATTTTGCAGTCTTGCGGAATAATTTAAATTGCCTCAAAGTGGGGAATGCAGGCTCCCAAAGCTCTCTATTGTCGTTGCTCATTCGACTTTGCTTAGGCTCCATAAAGCTTTGGTTGAAAGAA
>JAYVXS010000288.1:0-3458 GCA_043784965.1 Bdellovibrionales bacterium | reverse complement strand
TAAGGTCATCCGTTTTTAATTGGCGCGGCCTGCCGCTTTTTATTGGCGCGTTACAGTGCTTTTTCGCCTGAAATTATTACGACGATTTGCCAAATTTCGGCCCTCAAACTTGGAATTCAGGGAAGCTTCACTTACATAGGTATCCTGGTATAATGATGCGAAGGTCGTGATCATAAAAGATGGCCCACATCAGGATAACAATACAATCCTGATCGAATCGACCGATTTTTAAAACTTGAATATCTCATCTAAATTGAGCTCGATCCAGCGCGCAGTCATTTGTTTAATGATCTTCCAGTTAATGGGTCGACATTCCACTACCTCTAAAATTCCAAATCCGCTACAGGACAAGGTAACGCCTGGAAGACACTACCAAGGTCAGAAAAAAGCACCAGAAAGAAAATCCCGACGCGAAAACCTACAGTTGTTTTTGTGCTGAAGAATACCCTTAAGTATTCTTCAGCAGGATTCGAAATCAAAAATTAGATTCTTAATTAACCGCACATTTCGGTAAAGAAAAAATGGCATTTGATGGACGACTGCCTCTAGTACGAAGAGGAACAACAGTTGCGCTTCCGGCAATTGAGTCTCCATTGGCATAAAGGTAAACATTATATCCAATGTCAGAGCTTGTCATTACTGTACAACTCAAATACGGAGGAGGACCTTTAGCTTCAGGTTTTGCACTTCCCCTATGGCACTATCCGCTGTAAATAGTGCCTCCGTACTCACCTGAAGGAATTCTGAGTTTTGTCGAAAATGAATCACCAATTTCGCTGTTAGAAAGTTGAAAAGTAGCAGAATAATAATTGTCCTGAATATCTGGATTATTACAGGAAACTGTTTTTACGACATTGGCCGAGGCAAAGGAACTCACAAGTAAAAAGCTTGCACAAAAAATAGATTTCATATTTTATTTCTCCATTTCGATTACAATTGATGGTGTTCCAAATTCTTCGGAACTGGCCACAGAATTTTTATTAATTTCATTCGCATATTACCAGGTATTCTTGAGTTCTGTTGGGGAATCTTAGAGAGTAGAAATTATTTCATGGTTCAGAGCAGAATGCGATTGTTTGAGCAGAACTGGGCTGGGCTGGGAAGTTCTCGGAATTTCGCTTGAAGTGGGGGCATCAGAAGAATCAATAGCTTCAACAAACCCAATGTGAGATCCGCAGTGGCTATGGAGAAGACGGGCAGCGCTCGTTTTTAGGCTTCAATCTGACAATGGCGCTGAGAAAATTGAACTACAATGAACTTCAACGGCATCATTGGTCAACCAATTAGAGCCCTCTCATTGGCCATCAATCTCTTGTCTCGAAGAAAAAAGATGGATTGTTTAGCACGCACAAAATGCCCAGAAATTTCTTTTTTTTAAAGCTGTAAATCAAGCAGCGCAATTTATTCGCGCAGCTTCAGTGAGCAGCCTAATGCGAACAGTTTGATAACAAAAATTCACTTCTTACAAGTTGCTTAAAAAATTTCCTTCAGAAAAATTGGCACTTGGTTTGCGTTTTTGCTTTCTTCAGGTATTTCTGCTTCGGAGCAGAAACGATTTTGGTGCCACTTGTGGGTCCGGACTGAAATGCTGGACCTTATGGAGGTCCTGATTAAAGTTTATTTTTTATCTTTCTTTTTGGATTTGATACTATCGGGCTCTCTGTCACCTTTCAAATCGAAGGTCACGCCTTCACTTTTGTAATAACTACCATTTGGAGATAATGAAAAGCTAAGAATACTTAAATCTAATTGATATTGATTTTTATGCTTAGCTTTCTTTATAGCTTTGACAAGCTTCTCAAAGGCTTCAGGATCACCTTTAGAAATATCAACAAAAAAGTAGGAGTCTTTCGGTCCATCCTTTGCCTGTATTTTAATTTTAATATTTCCCTCCTCTGGCTTGATCTCCAAAATCGAAACGCCTTCCAATCTTGCAGCATTAGCTAAACTTGAAATTAATGCCAATCCCAAAACTAGTAGCTTCATATTCGTCCTCCATTTCATTACTATCATTTTACAGCCCTTGTCTCTTTTGTCGGCCGAGCGACGATATTAGGTCTGTTTACCATGTATTGCGCCAAACTATCTATGCTTGAAATCTCCTTAAAAGAACAGTTCGAGCAATTTGGTTTAATGTCACTATATTTGTTTGCATACGGATAAATATAGTCTGCAAAGTTGAAGTCCCCAATACCCCTGTTGTATGCCACTACAGTGCAGTCTCCATTAAGGGCGCCCTTTATGCTCGCCAAAACACAAGCTCCGCCATTAGCACCTGTAATAATCAAGGTGCCGACCTTTTTTCCGCTTAAGTAATCCACAAGGTCCTTTTTGTATTTATTAGAATCTTCAAACATTCCGTCTGACGTTTTCTTAACAATCTTCACGTCTTTATAGTCTCCAACCGCAGCTTTGAGCAACGGCATGGAGTCCGCCTCGCTAATAGGGATCGTCGTATCTTCGTATTCTAAAAGGACAATTGAGATATTTGCCTTCTTTGCTTGGTTAATGGCGGCAACCTGCTCTTTGATAATTTGCTCGACCTTGGCTTTATTTTCTGTGGTATTAGGTTTTTGGCTCCGATTAACAAAATATGGCTGCATATCAATCACAATCAAAGCAGAGTTTTGGCTAGATCCAGAACAAATCGTTTCTGAAAAAGACGATGTAGAGATAATAATAGTAACAGCGAAGAATGCCCGTCTTAAATTTTTGCTTAACGCCAAGAATTTCATTCGCTCCTTCCATAACCTTAATTTGAAAAGGAAATTGCTATCAGCAAAAACAATAGACCTATAGTATTGTTATCGGCTCGAATTGGAATAATCTTTAGTCATTTAGACCTGACATATGCACCAATATGTCCATAGGGAAGCTATGTCGTTCCGTTCATCTGGCCGAAAGACTAAAAGATCGGTTTGGACTTTGAAATGAGAAATTACTGGTCTCGAAGCAACTGATTTTGAAGCTGCAGGATCAACTTCCTACGTATTTTAGGACGAGGAAGACGTTTTTGGGAAGCTGTCTAGCGAGTCAGTAAAATCGCGTCCAAACGGCGCTTCAGAGAGCGCGCACTTCATATACAAACTTTTGTTTATTCGAAATTTTTCCGGAGCTCGCGCGACTTTTGCGAGCTTCGTAACCACTCTGAATTGTTCTGGAGATAAAAAAATTCGCCTGAAAAGTTGCCGCGCCTCGATGCGCTTAACACTTGATTCATTGAAAGTGGGCGTCTCTTTTCGTGGGCGAATGCTCTCCAAAATTTCGATGATAATTTTGTATCGAATTGCACGCTTTCAAAAGTCATCTTTTCAATTTGAGGGAGTCGCTTCAAAAAGTATACAGCATTTACTTTCTACTTTTAATCACTGAGGGTTAATTCCCCGAAGCTTGCTTCGAACCATGTGAGGCGGCTAGCCTCATGGTATGAGTCGATATATTCACAAAAGTCACAATGT
>JAYVXS010000287.1:0-3474 GCA_043784965.1 Bdellovibrionales bacterium | reverse complement strand
TGTCCGCTCATTTGAAATTGGAAAGCAGGCGATCAACCTTGGCATTATTTAGCTCAAAAAATGGCTCTGCATCTAACAGTACATAGCCTTTTTTCTCGTGCACGACTTTCCCTATCTTAAATTGCTGGACGTTACACCGACTATATTCAGTAAATATACAGCCGTGCTTCACAATATCAAATCCTGTTTTGAATTCAATTCTTAGGCCTGGTCTAAATGACATGGGGTTGTCGATCCATCTGTATTCATTACCTCGCTTTACAATATAGCCGGAAACAATGTTTAAATTAACAGTTTCAATCTTTGCATAGGCCATGGATGCAATGCAATGCCAAGTAAGTGCGATCATTATAAGAAGAGTTTTGGGTGTTTTTATTTTACAGCCTTCCTTTTTAATGTAGATGTGGAATGAGTATCGAAAGTTTGTGGAGATCCCAAAGCTGATCGGCTTGCCATTGAATATATTCTTTCAAGATTTTTCCATTCGGTATCAGGTGCATCTTTAAGAAACCTTGCTAAGCAGCTTCGGTCGTTTTCAAGCTGGTGCTGGTTTAAAATCAATTGTGTCACGGTTGCATCCATTTTACAGAGTTCATATGGTGTGGGCTGATTACCAATAACCCAGTTGCTATTTAAAAAACCACCCAGTCCGGCTCTCAATGAATACCGGCAATCTATTTGATCTTTCCTATCAGACTTCTCATCGCATTTTGAAACCTGTGCCCAAGGTACTTTAGCACTCACAAACTCCATTATTCCCTCAAGATCGAACTTTGACTTTTCACAAACTGGGGACACAATGTTTTTGCAGGAGTCTTTGATGCGATCAAAATTGGATACAAGTTTCGATTTCAAAGTCGGCCATTTAACGTCATCCAACACATCTTTGTAGAATGCTTGAAGAGTAACTCTTCGAGATTCCGAAACTGCTTCAGCATTCTTGAGGTAAAGTTCAGTCTCTTCTTTCACATTTTTTCTGACTAAAATATCTTCTTTTGGATCTCGCAGCACTTTGTCCGCTACTATCAAAGCCTTCTTGAGAACATAATCATTGAACTTTTGCCTCTCCGCAATATCTCTCCCATTATTGACATCTTCTTGTGATCGACCCTGTAGGCAGTTTATCTGACGCTCCACAGCCTCATCATAGTTTGTCTTCTTTTTCGCATCGGCCGTTTTTTTATGGATTTCATCGAGTTCAGCTACTGACGCTGTAAAAATTATTCTTTTGTTGATGCCACTTAGTTCGGCAAGGCGTTTGTCGACAGTCGTTTGACATCCATCGCATGGCTGCGCTTCCAAATCAGATGACTTAGAAATGATGAGAGTTCCTAAGCGCTTTTCTTGTTTAACATCTGTCTCATTGCACCAACCAAGAATACTTTGAGTCGAAGCTGAACGACCTGAATTGTACGATCCACTATCCAAACTCAATTGACTGAGCTTTTGGCGAAATGAAATTTGCGCGTTTTGCCATGCTTCAAATAGCGATCTATCTTGGCCAGACCGAAGTTGTTGATAGTATTCGGTCATGCCATTTTTATATCCTAACAACTTTGGAGTTTCTTTCAACTGCGCCAGTTTCACTTCATCTAAGGTGCCATCGGGCTTAAATGGCAAATCATACCAGTTTAAGTTTAGCGCTGGTTGAGTGGTTGGTGCTCCTGACTGGATAAGAGTGCGATATTCCTTCCTGAGCTGCTCACCAACGATACCACTGTAACAATTCAAAAAAGAAAGTGTTGCAATACCATTGCTGTTATTATTGCGAAAATTGGAAAGCGATGCTTTCATATCGCCGACCCCAATTGAGTTTTTGAGCATGTCTCCCTGAAAACGCTCGCCAAGTCCTGTTAGATTCAACCAATGCGCTCTACTTGCAGCATCGCTATCATCCGCCGCAAAAAATGCTGGACGCTCGAATGTGTTTAATGGTAGCTCCATCCATTTTCGACGTTCGCGGGAAAGGATTATGTCTGGATAGCGAACTTCTATGCTTGTATCCGTCGGCATGACTCCACCGTGGCCAATAAAATCAACTCGAAGGTCCTTTACTCCATTTAATCCAGAAATAATTTTGTTCAACGTTATGGCATTAGGTGGATTTCTTGAATATTCTTGACCCCCAAGAACAATTGTTTTGAATCCCAGTTTTTTGTAAGTCTCGCGGGCCTCATTCTCCAAGTCGCTCATTGCCTTATCAAGGCCCCGTGGATCGAGGTCGCCATGCATAATAACAATAGCGACTTTTTGCTCAGAGCCCGTATCATCGCTATAAGCGAATATGCCAGCAAAAAGAGAAGCGACAATAAGTAATATACTATTTTGCTTTAGTAATATTGCAATACGACCCATTTTAATATGTTAAATTGTTTGTCACGCAAGTACATTTGATATTTGCCTATCTAGACCTAGACTTTGATCTGAGTATATTTCTCAGATTTCGGATCAGATTTATAAGCTTTATTTTGAAGGCTACTGCCGCCCATATCGAGGTCGACCGAGATGAGAATTTCAAGTTTTAGAATTTACCCGCTCGGGCTGATATTTCACAATTCGATTGAGCCTCCAGTGCTTCACTGAAATTTTAAACGGGTTTAAAATTTCTGCTTTTTAGAATGGTAATTAAAGCACATTAATTTCAAGAAGTTTTCGTCTCGCTCGCGCTTGAAAATTCGAGCGAGAGAAGGGGCCCAGACAAGGGGTTTGCGTAGCAGTTATTTAAGCTAGGCCCGTGCACATTGGGCCTACTTCCAAGCCTCCAAGAATTAAAAGGAAAGGTTTTGAATGTCTCGCAGCAAGGTCGCATTTGTGACGTCGGGGTCCAAGAATCCGTTTTCCAGTTCCGGTCCGAGCGCATCGAAGTTTTTACGCAAAAGATGGAAAACGTTTTCGTAGATAACGTAAGGCGGGACGCCGTTAGCGAATGCCTGCTCCACTTTCAGCCAGAGCGGGCGGCGAGATGGCGCGAAAAAAATGTACGAAAAGTGTGGTGTTTTCATCAGATCTCGCCACGACTCCTTCAGTGTGCCTTCGATGACGACATCGAATCGTCGGAGCATTCGCACATCGCTTTCCGAAATATTGGAATTACTGTCGTAGAGGCGCGCCTTTAGCAAAAGCCCATTTGAAACTGGTCCCGGGTCGCGTCCTATGAGAGAGGCCGTGAAGTCTGCCATGAATTCATCATACGCCGATCTAATCGGTCGCATGTTCGCCGCGATTTGGATTTGCTCTTCAAACTTTGCGCGGATGTCGTCGATCTTTCGGATGCGTTCCCAGCGATTTTTCCGCTCGGCTCGGCGGCGGCGGTTACTTAATGACTCGTTGGTCGCGAAAGTTGTTTTAGATTTTCTCCAACGAATTGACAGATAATCCCCCGGTCTCAGCGGTTTTTGCAGTTGGATTTAAGAGATAAAAACTTAGTTCAGGCGAGGAAATTTTTACAATTCTTCGCATAAATAACTAAAATCA
>JAYVXS010000286.1:0-3479 GCA_043784965.1 Bdellovibrionales bacterium | reverse complement strand
CAATAATTCAATTGGCAACCTTGATTGCCTGGTCGCGAGGTAAAATGATGGAATCCGCTCTAGCCGCGACTAGTTACCTAAGAGGTCTAATATGAAATTTGAGCAAAAAAGCATTGAATGGAAAGATCTGCAGACCAAAGGCTATCTAGTTATCAGAAATGTTCTCGCGTCTGATGAGATTAATGCTCTACTAACTGAGTTTACCAGGGCTAAAGACTTGAGCAATGCGAGCTATGAATTACCTTATTTAGATAAGGTTTTATTCAGTAAATATATTGAAAAGTTTTCTAAAGAATTGCTTCCCCACATCAATTCTCAGACTGATATCAAAGCCGATCTATTTGAAATGGGCATTTTCTTTGCAAATAAACTTGGCATCAACTTCGATTGGCATATTGATCCTGATAGCTTTTATGTTTCCCAAGATCATTACCATTACCTTAATTTGTATCTACCAATAAGAAAACCGAATCTTGAGTTGTCCAATCTTTCCCTTATCCCCGCCGACGTGCTCGCAAAACATACTCCTGAAATCTACGAGAAAGTAATTCACGGACGGGGTGCCCTACGCCTACTGCCAGGAAATGGTAAAACTGTTATCTTTGATGATAATGATGGTCAGATTTATGAAAGTAATTTTTCAGTGAAAGATCTCGCCGTTACACCTTCTCTTGGAGTTGGTGATCTTCTGGTAATTAGAGGCGATGTTTTTCATAAGACTCAAGATAAACAAACCGATCGAGTGAGCATTTCATTTCGTGTTATCTATTCAAAGGGTTTGGTTAGTCTCAGTAATTTCGAACCAAGTTGTATTCGTAAAGCTATCAATTTGGCTCGTAATAATTATGCAATTCGGGTACGAAAGCTAAGTTTTGAGCAAGCTGGAAAAACCGAAATGTCTTTAAGCGAGCATTTAATGAGCTTTAGAGCGCTGATGAATAGTTCACCAAAGTTGTCGCCTGAGGAACCAGATGAGATTCTGATCCGATCAATTGGTACATTGCTTCAGGCCATGCCTTCTACAAAACTAGTAATCATTGAAAATTGTGCTAATGCCATGACCATTCAAGCAATTCTTAGTTCGTCCAATAGCCTCGGCGCACACCTTTTGATTGCCCAAGAAAAGCGAAAAGGTCTAATTGACAAACTTTTGAAAGATCAGGCTATGCAATGCATTATCGTCAAAAATCTGCCTAAATGCCTTCAAATACTTAATAGTTTTAAAATGAATCTAGTAGGACTTCAAAGTACTTCAAAAGAGAAATTATCTAGCAAACATTTAAGTTCGCATACTGCATTTGTTATTAATGGTGACGATGGCCTAATCACCGAAGAAGTACGTGCTTTATGTAAACATATCGTATGTGTTTCTCCCGTATATGGGAGAGTGCTTCCTGTACGATTATCCACAGCAATAGCCTATGGGCTACTTCAGCTAGACTAGCCGTCTGGTCTTCTGTGCGCTGGATTTGGATTACCTGATGGAATGATTAATCCCGGACCGCCAACACCACCACCGCCGCCAATTCCGGCACCGCCACCGCCGCGGCCAATACCACCGCCACCGGGAGCCCTAGTCGGATTGCCAGAAGGAATAATCAAGCCGGGTCCACCCGGAGTTCCGGCAGGTGGAGTTCCCGCCGGAGTGGCTGGTTTGCCAGAAGGAATGATCAGTCCCGGTCCTGCCATAGCATAAGAAGGTGGTGCATAGCCTGAACTGCTGCCTTGAGCACTTGGCCCAGGACTAAACCAACCTTCACGTTTTTGTGTTCGCTTATTTTCTGGTTCTTTATCGCCCATTTTTAATTCTCCAGATTCTTTTAAGAATGATAAGTTAGCAAATCCTCAAGCGCAATTTAATTTATTTAACAAACAAGTTATATTTGAAGTTTGATTGCCTTCAAACGTGAATAAAATTCCGAACCTGACGAACCATATCCTGAATTCTTATAGCCTTTTATTCCAACTTGAGAATTAGGCGTCATCCACGAATTCACCCAGATAGTTCCAGCTATTAGCTTAGCGGCGGCTTGGTGGGCCGTCGACAGCTTAGTCGTCCAAACCCCAGCCGCCAATCCGTAGCGAGTATTATTAGCTAAGTTAATGACCTCATCAAAATCGTCGAAAGCAGATAGGGTCACAACAGGTCCAAAAATCTCATCTTGCATAATTGCACTATCTGGCGAGCCACCCATAATTATCGATGGCGTTACAAAATATCCATGCGAAAATTCTCCAGCAGCGGGAATTTCTTGACCGCTCAGTATTTCGGCGCCAATTCCACGAGCCTGCTCTATATAATTCAATACTTTACGCCGATGATTCTCACTAATTAGCGGCCCGATGAAAGTGGTTCGAATCATTGGATCACCAATACCCAAACGCCTCATTTTGGCGACAAACTTTTCAGTGAATTCAGCGAAAATTTTTCGTTCAACAAAAAGTCTTGAGGTTGCCAAACAAACCTGGCCTGAGTTGAGAAAACCCGATCGAATTACTGAAGAGACCGTCGCAGCCTGATCACAATCAGCAAAAATCAAACAAGGGTTCTTACCCCCCATTTCGAGATCCATTGTTTTCATAGTACGAATAGCTTCAGCCGCTAGCGCTTGGCCAGTTTCTGTACTTCCGGTAAATGAAACGCCTTGAATGTTTGGATGCCGAACAAGTGCCGCACCAACACGAGAGCCCCTGCCAAAAACAATATTAATAATCCCCGGTGGAATTTGTAAATCTGCAAACATTTTAGCCAACAAATATGCTGTCAATGAAGTCAGTTCTGAGGGCTTGCATATGACACAATTTCCGGCAGCCAATGCCGGGGCAATTTTTTGAGCCAGTAACATCAGTGGAAAATTCCAAGGGACTATTAAGGCGCAAATTCCAAGGGGCTCGCGCAATGAATATTGAAGCTGGTGGCTTACTCTAGAAAAGGACTTTTCATGTTCATGAGCTAATCCTGAAGCGGCTTCACGAAAGGCATTAATAGCCATTGGAATATCAAGCGCCTGAACCACAGCCAATGGTTTCCCTTGATTCTGAGACTCGGCTTGAGCAAAAATTGCAGATCTCTTTTGCAGTTCATCCGCAATCTTAAGCAGAATCTTAATACGTATTTCTGGCAATTCAGATTGCCAAGTGAGGGCTGCATGCTGAGCCGCATAAACCGCGGCATCCACTTCGCCGGAATCACTATCAGGAACTTGGTGAATAACTTGATTGGTAGCAGGATTCATCCCACTTAAGCACTCGCCATTTTGCGAAGGCATAAACTCGCCACCAATATAATTTTGCAACTGGACCATGGGGTCAGTTTGCAATGCTGCTTTGTCCGAGTCAATTTGTGTTTATTAAACTGCGTTTATTATTTTGCGCTTTAATTAGGGCGCGCTGCCAAACTCGGCCCTTTGGGCCTGTGTTTGTCGCGCGCGTTTAACTGAAAAACATAGAAATTGCAGATTTTTTGAAGAATTAATGAA
>JAYVXS010000285.1:0-3485 GCA_043784965.1 Bdellovibrionales bacterium | reverse complement strand
ACAAATTATTTTTTCAACAAAGTCTCGAAATATCGATGCCTTGCGACTTATTTATAAAACAATTAAAAATCAAAAAATAAATTAAAACCCATACTTCGCTGCTAACGTATTCATGACTTTTCAAGCTTCAAATATTAAAGGCCTTGACCGCGAAAAATATTTTTTTCAAATTTTCCAGAGCTCAAAATCAACTGAGCTCCATTGGGAAAATTTAGTTTTCATTTTCTTGGCTGTCCAAATCAAATGACAACCAGGTAACGGCTGCTCATAAATGCACTAGATTTTATACTAGTCGATCGATGCCTGTCAGCATCACCAAGCTATTCAGTGCATTGCCATGTGCCCTCAGCGTTTCAATTCGCCATAAGGGTATTTGTTGGCGCTCGAGTATGAAAATTTTAGCGGCATGCTCAACCGATCATAATTAATATTAGCCTGAAAAACTTTCAGAATGTTATTATATAACCCATTGTTATTACTAGATATAATTAGCTGTATAATCGCTGTTGTAGTAATGGTTATATAATGGTATAATGAATCCGAGGTGATTGTTATGAAAAAAAACTTAACCGCAATCGGTGGAAGCCTTGGGTTCATCATCGATAAACCCATTGCTGAACTCTACCAGCTTGACCGTAATACGCAGATCGAAGTCACTCCCAAAGAAGACGGCTTGAATATCCGTTTTCTAAAGGAGAAATCTCCACGAGCCGGTGACGAAGAAGTCATGAAGGCAGCCAAAGGCATCAACAAGCGTTATGGTAAAATGATGAAGAATTTAGCGAAATGAATCCCGTTCCCAAATTTCTTACTTATGAGCAAGTGATTGCTCTTCACCGATTGCAGATTGAAGAATTTGGTGGCTCCCATGGAGTCAAAGATGATGGGCTTTTGCTTTCAGCTCTTGGACAACCAGAGTCTGGGTTTGGGGATGAGCTTTTTCATAAAGATTTGTACGAAATGGCGGCGGCCTATCTTTTTCACCTTGTCAAAAACCATGCTTTCAACGATGGAAACAAGCGAATTGCCGCTTTAGCTTCCGTCGTATTTCTTGAGGTGAATGGATTAATGGTGATTGCCGACGAGGACGAATTTGAAAAGCTTGTTTTAGATGCTGCCCAAAGTCTCGTGAGTAAAGAGCAAATTGCGGATTTCTTTCGGCGAAATGTTTCGACCATCACCTCAACGCCTTAATATCGACCGCGAATATTTGGAGGCCGCCCGTTGAGTCCAGCACTGAACTGCTACCCTCAGCGTTTCAATTCGTTATATGGATATCCGTTGGCTTTAAACCTTTTTATTATACCCGCCACTACAGAATGTGCCCACGGCTTTTTACTTCGAGTTGGCAGTGCAAGCTCATTTAGACGTTTTGCAATTTGAAGAGGTCCCCGTCCCTGTTCCGATAGTGTGATAATTTCACGAAGGGTTTCGATTTCTTTCGGATGAGGAGTAAATTCATTTCGAAGTAATAAGAATCCAAATGGCGGATTTGAGGAAGTCCTCTTATTTTGCCCTTGCCTAAGATATATCTTCGAACCAATCGCCGGGCGAAGAACAACGCCGTGAACTTCTAACGAATTTTTTATCGTCGATTTGGCTTTGCCAAATTTCCTCGCGATCTGCGAAATTGAATGTCCAGACTCGTAGAGCGCGGCCATTTCAGGAGCTCTTGAAACAATGGGCGGATTTGAAAGCCGTATAAAATCAACTACTTCAGAATGTGCGTCAACTGACCAGTCACGGCCACCAATACCTAAGCTAGACAAACGGGCGACCGAATACCTGCCACTTGGTTTTCGATTTTTTCGACTCGGCAAATTTAATTCATAATGGGCGCCCCCGGAGTTTTGCTCCTGGGGCATTTTTGTTTTTGGGGAATGGATTAGGGACGCTTCGCTTCTTTCCGTAACGTAGAGGACTTTCAGGCAATCTGGTGTGACATGTATGGCATTGATCACTCGGTGAAGAAGCCGCTTGCGAAGAACCGGCGTGGCTTTCTTCCAGCCTCTTTTAAAAAGTACGGCATTATCCTCAACGACAACGCGAATCTCTTTGGCATCCTCTGAACTTTCAATCTCTGTCCTTACAAGCTCTCTCTCGATGACAAGCTCAAGTTTTCTGGTGCCAAGCTGATCAAGTTTTTCACGCAGAAGCTCGTCGCCAAGCGAATTCATATTTAAACTGGATTGAATTTTAATAATCGACGTTAACTCCGAATCTAATTCAGAAACCTTACGATTGACCTGATCGCGTCTGCAAGTACCAATCGTGCCGAACAAAAGGCGACGATTCGGTAGCAAAAGCGAAAAGCTAAAAATTGGATGGATTTTTATAAAGTCACAAAGGATACGATTCCTGACTTTGGCTGTCCGAACAGCCCTCATATCGCTCATATTAGTATTGGCCTTGTATTCGGATATTGCATATATGTTATACATTTGTTATAATACCGTAAGTACGGAGGTACCCATGAAAAAGAAACTCTCAGCGGTCGGCAATAGCTACGGCCTCGTAATCGAAAAACCTATTCTTGAACTTTTGAATATTGACCGTGATACTGAGTTGGAAATGACCACTGACGGTGATCGCTTGATCATCGAGCCGATTCGCAATGGCAAGAAGAGCCTTCGAGCTTCAGCAGCAAAAGTTATGAAAAAGCACGATGCAACATTTAGGAAGCTAGCAAAGTGAATGCGGCCGAGTTTCGCTTTCTAAGCGTTGAAGACGTTTTAGAACTGCATGAGATGCAACTCGAAAGTTATGGCGGCGCAACTGGAATTCGTGCTTCTGATTTACTAGAATCGGCGGTTATGATGCCACAAGCTTCATTTTGAGGTCAGTTTGTCCACGCTGACGTTTTTACAATGGCGGCGGCTTATGCTTTTCATATCGCAGAGAACCAACCATTTGTTGACGGCAATAAGAGAACTGCTTTGGCGGCTGCGCTCGTATTTTTAGACTGGCAAAATTTCGAAATAGAAGATCCAGACGATGAGCTTTATGATTCGATGATCGACCTCGCTCTAAAGAAAATTGATAAGAATGGACTCGCCAGGCTTTTCAGTAAGCTGGCGAAATCACTTCAAGAGTAGTTACGAAATTAGAACACCGGCTCTCTTCGGATTGCTTTTTATAGCTCGAAGCCGCTCTTTAACAGCAGTGCGACTCACCTCAAAGTGAGCCGCCAATTTTTCGATTTTCCAGTTCTCAATCCAACGTAATCTTGCCAGTTCCGTCAAATCGAGATAGATTCGCTCCCAAGCTATTTTGTAAGCCATTGAAATCGTTGGCCCGCCCAGTTCGAGTAGCTTCACGTAGCCTCCACCAATACCTAGATTTTGCTGAAAAAGTGCCAATTTATACGCTGTGTTTGCATTCACAAATCGAAAAAATTAGAGTTACTAGTTTCGAATTTAAATGGCGCAGATTCTCTTTATTAGATTAATTTTTCAAAAAGGCTTTGCCATTTACCATTCTCAACG
>JAYVXS010000284.1:0-3485 GCA_043784965.1 Bdellovibrionales bacterium | reverse complement strand
GACAACAACGACATCGAGTGCTGGATAGACGGCAGGAGCAGGTACCAAATACCGGGAATCTCGAACTAGCAAAAACCGGTTAAACTTCTACGCCCTAGTTACAGTCCGAGCAGCTACAAAAACTTTTACTCACGAGATAAGCGCGCTCTGAATGTTCCGGCGCAGTTCAAGCTTGATATTTTGCTGCGAACTTTTGATCAAAAGAGGCGTCTAGAGGTTCTTGATTTTGCGATGAAGCTCAATACTGGGGTGCCACAAACTGAAAAACAAAGCGAAGAGAAAATTCAAGAAAGTGATCCGAAAAATCAAACGAGTGCGAAAATTTGAAATGAATAGTCCCTTAGAAAAGTAAACTGGGAACATTTGAATGATCTTTCTGAATACGGCCAAAATATATTTAAACTGTATCTACGTTACCTTCGACGATATTATCTTGAAGCTGCTCATCTTCATGAGAGCAAAGAGTTCTTTGCTTTTTTAAAATATAGAAATAATTTAATAGCATTAAAAACTTGGGTTGAAGTTCAAGAATTATCTTTGGAATTTAGAAAGTTTCGCTCTCGAAAGGCTCTGGGCAAAGGTTGTCCAGTGTTTAAGACCGCACATGTTCTTCAAGAGCTCGGTGTTCTTCCGATACGAGAGGAATCTTACGAATTAGGCATTGATAAAAAGTTAAAAAGTTTAAATCAAAGCTTGAATTTGCCACTCAAGCATTACGTCGCACAGTTGCGAAAAACCAAGCGCCACGAAAGAACAGTGCACGGCACGGTTTTAAGAATAAAGCACTTTCACGATTGGCTTATCAAAAATAATCATACTGATTTTTGGTCTTCCTCGGAAGAGATGGGTCGTCATTACTTATTGGCCTGCGAAAAGGACATCCTTTTTACGCGTGATTTATTAAGGCGGTTTTACGGATGGGCAATTTTAGAAAAATATACCTTATCAAACCCGTTTGAAAATATTGGTGCACCAAAGCAAAGATTAAATCTAAAAGTTTGTTCGGGTGAACAAATCAAAAAGCTTGAAAGATTTATTAGAGCAGCAAGTACTGAATCACAAGCGGCCATGATTTTGACCCTTATTTTTTATTGGGGTATAAAAATCAAAGATCTTGCTTACGCAACCGTTGATTTTGAAGACGAGCAAAATTAGAATCATCTTTCATCGAATGCCTCTGAGTTTTGGCAGTAATCGATACTTACGAAATCAAGTTCTCACTCTGCCTCAAAATCCATTGTGGCTTACTAAGCTACAGAAAAATTTTAAGTCCAATTGGCAAAACCAATTCAAAAATATCTGTTCAGATTTACCAAGGCAGCCACTTATTTTACAACCTATTGCTAGGCATAATCGACCTCTGACAACGCAAACTGTAAGAAAAATTTATTGTAAAGCCATCCAAAAAGCTTGTGGTGTCGATGTACCACCGAATGTTTTACGCAGAGCGGGCGCTGACCTCCTTGCAAACCAAGGTGGGTCTGGGGCTCTTCAAAACATGGGTTGGTCAAGAGAAAGTGCATTTAAGTTCACTTGGATGCCGCGCGAATTGTTTCGCTCTTAAAAGAAAAAATTAATTAAACTTCAAGTTGATTTTATTAACTTGAAGTTTAACCATAAACAAAAAAACAAAATAAATTTTTTTCTTAAAAATCTCGCTTAATATTAGTGGCTTGCGCACTATTATTTAAGAACCGAAAAATCAAAATTTGAACCAGAATTTAGACTTCTCGAAATATAGATTCATCAACATTCGAAAACACGCAATCAAGTAAATACAGATCACCTTAATGTCGTTAACTAGTTAACGAACACAGTAGCTGATGTCGACCGCCAAACCTTGATTCAGTAAAAGACCATTTGGGGTAACCTGAAAGCAATATCTTTGCCCCGAAGGCCGATTATATGCGTCTGAAAGGACATAGTGGGAAGGCAAAACTCTTTCACAAACCTCATCGCCAACGGCTTGTCTATCATTCAGCAAAAGTCCTGTTTCGGCAGAAGTCAAAAAGCAATGACCAAAATTGTCTTGAACGGAATTGCTCCAATTGGCAATGGCAAGGTCGGCACGACTGATGGAACTTCCCATAACGACAATGGCGGCAGTTAAGACTTTAAATATTTTCATGCGAATTTCCCTTAGAGTTAAGAAGAAGTACCGCTCCATTTTCTTGGGAAACCGACCAACGGTTTCTTGCAATGCTGGTACTTTTTGGTTTCGCTTGCGAGTTTACCAAACATTACATTGTTTTCACAGATCTGTTTTTTGCCCAGTTAAATTTTCAAACTCGCTGACAAAAAGAGGCGCCTTAAAATCAAATGACAGCGCCGCACATCGAGTTCGATTTAGATGAGACATTCAATTTTTGGAAATTGATCGATTCGGACAGGATCGTATCGTCAACCTGATTCCGGCCATTTTTTATGATCACGAACTTCGCTTCATTTTCTCAGCTTTTTAAGGCGAATATTCAGGACCGAAAATATTGAGCCTTTTTGTTATGTATATGGGCGAGTTCTTGAGTTCGCATTTCGACGCAGTCCGCTGATTTGATTACCAAAAATGAAAAGTAGTTACTTTTTAGACCCAACTAAAAAAATCAAAACAATATACGTAAGCATTCTCTTCTTTTGATTTTGAGACGAGCTCAGTCATGGATTTTAGATGTTCTAGCAAAGATTCACGTATTGTCTTAGCTTCTTTTTCGGAGCAAGAAAAAACCAGAGAATAATGAAGATCTTTTGGCTTCGAAAATGCGAGATGTTGGATCGTGGCAAGCCGCCAATTACTATGATGCCTCGAAATATTTCTGGAGTCTTTGCCTAAATGGATGTGCTGATTACCAGGAAAATATTGGTCTTTGATTTTGCGCAAAACTTTAAGCTCAACTAAGAAGCTTAAAGCGTCATCCACAATTTCCGAAGCTAAACCTGTGGCTTTGGCGAGCTCTTCTCGCTTTTGAAACCTAGGTATTGAGCTTAAAACGTGTAAAAGCCCATAAAGATGGGATGAATAAAACTTCTGCTGATCTTGTTCGGCTAATTCAGAGGTTCCTGATAGTCGGTCTTTAATTTGAACTCTTTGATTTTGCTTTTCAATCAGCTTATTCTCGTAACGCTTTTTTAGAGTGGCGTCCGCGGCTCTTTCAAAAATGAGAAGATTTAATAAATAGTCGCCTTCCTCCTCGGTATGATTTAAAAATAAATTCATCTTTTCGGCTTGATCTAATGAGAGATCGGCCTTTCCGAGTACGACTTGCGAGATGAAGGTAGTATGTACCTTAAGAAATTCACTCGCCCTTCGCTTATCGCCTGAGCGTGGCCCAGCACTTTCCAGGCACTCTTTTAGGTACTGTCGATAGGATAAAAAATGATAGATATTAGGCTTTGTCATAGAATATAGATTAATAATCTACTTAATGATCTTTTGTATAGAATAAAAATCTATATTTATTGGAATTAAGCGCTATTCTTTGTTCAGTCAT
>JAYVXS010000283.1:0-11220 GCA_043784965.1 Bdellovibrionales bacterium | reverse complement strand
CAGTCTCAAATCCGTAATTATCATAAATTGTTCGAATCTGTGAAATCAACTCCATCCCATTTGTCGAAACATCGTCAAGACGACCAACAAAAGGAGAGACCAGAGATGCGCCAGCCTTTGCCACTAACAGAGCCTGAAGTGGTGAAAATACCAGCGTTACATTTGTCTTAATTCCATCTGCAGCAAACCTACGTACGGCAACTAGCCCCTCTTCGCACATTGGTATTTTAACAACCACATTATCATGAATTTTTGCGAGCTGAAGACCTTCAGCATAAATTTTGTCAGCCTGAAGGCTAATAACTTCCGCTGAAACCGGTCCCTTCACCTCAAGACAAATTTCTTTAATGACCTCGTTCATCTTCTTGCCAGTTTTCGCAACAAGTGTCGGGTTGGTCGTTACGCCATCAACCCATCCGCGTGCATTTGCCTCACGAATCTCACTAATATCGGCAGAATCAATAAAAAATTTCACGCGCTTACTCCTTCGCTTGGTTAGAATCTATCAAACATATAAATGAGTTTTTTGGACAGATCCTTTTCAACAGATTTATGTGCCAATGTCCTAAAAATCAAGGGCAATTGCTTCTATTAATATGTGCCTATCGGCTGAACTCGTGTCGCCCTGAGTAGATCCTGCATCGTATAACTGCCTGGCTTTTGGCCAATAAGCCATCGTCCGGCCCGAATTGCACCTTCGGCAAAAACACTCCTATTGAGTGCCGTATGTTCAATCGTGATGTTTTCGGTCGAACTCATAGCCCAAATCTTGTGATTTCCGAATATGCCGCCTCCACGAATCGATACTGGCTGCGGAATTTCCTTTTTCACGATTTTTTCAAGCGCCAACTGTAGACTTTTTGCCGTGCCGCTTGGTCGATCCTTTTTATCCCGATGGTGCTGCTCCTCAATTTGAAGATCAAATTCACTATGCCCTGAATAAACCTTTAACATTTCTGTAACCAAGGCAATGCCAACGCTAAAATTTGCGGACCAAAAAACTGGAATTGATTTAGCGGCTTGCAAAATTTCTATCTCCTGCGCTGCGCCGCCCCCCGTAGTACCGCTCAGAAAGGCCACCTTGTTTTTAACACACCAGCGAAGCGCTTCACTCAGTCCCTCAGGAGAAGAAAAATCAACGACAAGGTCTACCTCCTTGCCAGCAAGATTTTCGAACTTAAAAGCCTTTTTTTCTAAGCCCTTTTTTGCCATTTCTTTTTTCGCCATTAAATAGCAAATTTCACAATTACTGTTTTTGCCGACAGCCAAAATTTCTTGGCCCATTCTGCCACTAGCTCCAACTAAGGCAATTCGCACTGACTTCATAGCAAGCCACTTTCAAGCATACTCATTTTTAACTTTGGCACGAGCTCATCAGACATCGTCACCAGCGGCAGTCGAAGCTCGGGCGAGGCGATAATTCCCATCAAGTAGAGTGCCATTTTTACCGGAATAGGATTTGCTTCGAGATAGAGGTTGTTAATTGTTTCAAGCTTGTCTTCAAATTTCTTGTCGGCATCCGACTCACGGCTTTGTAAGGCAACAAACTCTTTCGGAAATAGGTGAGAGGCCACCGATATAATTCCGTCTCCACCGGCGTTCAAAAGATGGCTGAAGCTTGCGTCATCACCGCTTAAAAGACTAAATTCTTTAGGCGCCCCGGTTTTTATTTTTTCAGCAAGATGCAGGTCCCCGCTGGCCTCTTTTATTCCTACTATATTCTTTTCTCTGGTGAGCTTCAATATCGTGTCAATTTCAAGTTTTGCAATTGTTCGAGAGGGTACATTGTACAAAATTATCGGTATTTTAGAGTATTCCGCGACCCTTTTAAAGTGGGCCCAAAGCCCTTGCTGTGGCGGCTTATTATAGTAGGGTACAACCACCAGCGCCGCAGCGGCGCCCAGAACACTGGCCTCTTCGGTGCGAACGATAGTTTCTTCTGTCGAATTTGTACCGGTTCCCATAATGACAGGCACTTGACCTGAAACCTCCGTGAACACAAAATTAAAAATCTCTTCTCTCTCTTGACCCGACAAACACGGGCTTTCGGCAGTAGTTCCATTTACCACAAACCCTTGGATTCCAGAGTCAAGTTGGCTTCGCAAGAGATTTTTAAGTGACGTAAAATCCACTTCGCCCTTCTGAAAGGGCGTAATAAGTGCGGTGAAAACTCCCGTTATTTTTTTCATAAATCCTCCGATTCATCATTTGAAGCTACTGCATAGCTCCCTTCGCAAATTAGTTCAGCTGGACCGATTAAATTCGCCTTAGTAACAGTTTCACCACGTGATTCAACAATTTCAACACTTAGTGGACCGCCTGGGCTCTGAAGTAGAATTTCAACTGTGCCGCGATCCTTCCAAATACAAATGGCAGCAGCCAAAACACCCGTCCCACATGAAAGCGTAAAGTTTTCGACTCCGCGCTCAAAGCTCTCGGTCCTATCTTTATATAAAAAACTAACATTTGCGCCCGACAAATCGGCGTCTGGATGAAATCTAAAAATCGCAACCAATTTCATTTTATCGTCGAAAGATAAACTTTTTTTCGCCACACACACAAAGTGTGGCACTCCGGAATTTACCAAATAAGCGGCCTCAAGTTTCGAAAAAATTTCTCTTTTTTTGGGGTCTTCACTTGCCTTTAAATTAACTTCGATCAGCGTCGCCTCTAATTTATAAAGCTGAACCAAAAAGTTCTCCCCATTTTTTTTTCGCTCTTTTAAAACCCTAATTTTACCAATGCGACTCTCAAAGCTCAAGTCCACTATATTCAAATAATGTTGTGCCCATCGGCCGAAGCAGCGTGCCGCATTTCCGCAAAAATCAGCTTGCGATCCATCTCGATTAAAAAAGTCCCAGCTCAGGGTTTCACTGTCCTTATCCTTTTCAACATAGATAATGCCATCAGCACCAACCCCTAGGTTTCGTCGGCATATACTTACCGCCAGTTGTACTCTGGTTAATTTGCTCATTGACGCTAATGTGTTTTTCGTCAAATCAATAAAAATGAAATCGTTGCCGGTGCCCACAATTTTAGAAAATCTCAACATTTTATTCTTGCTCGGAGTTTTCAGTGGCGCCTTCTTTTGCGCTATCTCTCTGGCTATCTTTCGACAACTGATTCGCATCAGGAAGCGGCGCCGGCACTATGTTTTTGGTTGCCCTCTTAAACGATGGCTGTCCATGGCCCAAGGCAACAGGAGTAAGGGGTGGTTTCGGGTCACCTTTCACTCCACACCCGGCAGCCAAAAGGATGACGATTATTCCTGGCCAAAATATCACTTTAGTTACATCCATCGCCACCTCATTTTTTATCTAATGCACGTTCTTTAGTTTGGCCTCAACCACATCAATATTCTTACACAAATCTACGTCTAAATTAAATAACTTTCTTTTTCGGGGGGTAAGCCCTTTGCAAAGCTGCAAATATTTTTGCGCGCTGAATTTGTCTGGTACCCCCTGGGCATTTGAAATTTGCCACTTCCAAAAGTAGATTTCTGGATAATCTGGATTTTGTGTTTCCCAAGAGCTTAAAAGTTGCTTAGCCTTTTTAAAATCCTTTTTTATATAGCTTTTCCCAATTGAAAAAACATTTAAAAATCTATCCACACCTGCAATATCGACATTTTTTTCATCAAGTGTTTCGATCAGATCAGCCTCATCTTTTCGACACTGGTGTTTTTGCAGCCGAAGCAGATAGTGCTCACCGCTTAGAGAATCATAACTTTCCGCGGCCTTGATTGTTGCCTCAGCGCCTCGGCAATCATCATTTCTCAGCTGTGCTCTGGCGAGTGCCCGCAAAATAGCGACATTCCCATCCTCGATCTTTAATGCTTCATGGTACTTTTCGATTGCCTCTTTTGGTTTCTTCTCGGCTAAAGATTCGCCCTGTGCAAATATGGCCTGGGCTTGGTCAGTATAAAAAAGTGTTCCCAGGGCCTCCAGGCTGTCTTTCATTTCTTGATAACTTTCTGATCCCATCTTCTCTTTCTCAATAGCTCGAGTTAGAATCTGACACGCCTGCAATCGGTCGCGTTGAAGAGATAAGTTTTGTGCTTTAGATATTAGGTCTTTGTAGTTTTCTTTTTGGTTGGCCACTGATAACGGCAATAGTCCCACCATAACAATCGAAGGAATAAATATTCTAAAAAAGAAATGCGCCGCTCGCGGTGTCATTCTGTATCTTTATATGATGAAACTAATACTTGTCTAGGTTTACTGCCATTGGCGGGGCCAACGACTCCCTCGGCCTCAAAGCTCTCTATTATTCTTGCCGCTCGTGGATATCCTAGCTTGAATTTTCTTTGCAATAGAGAAGCACTCACTTCTTTTTGCTCACTTACCCAGGATAAAAGCTGATCATAGATTTCATCTTGTTCCTGGGCCGCGCCATCAATACCACCCAGAATATCGCCTGATTCGCCACTCGCGCCAAAGTCGAATCCGCCGCCAGTGCCCTCTAGTGCTTTGATCGCAAGAGGATCAAATTGGGGCTCCCCTTGGTCGGACCAAAACTTCATTACCGCAGTAATTTCGCCGTCTGTTAACCATGGGCCGTGATGTCTTTGCGCTTTTGAAACTCCGGGGGCTAAAAAAAGCATATCTCCCTGTGCGAGAAGTCGTTCGGCTCCAGCATCGTCCAAAATGATTCTCGAATCCATTTTGCTTGCCACCTTAAAGCTAATTCGTCCTGGAATATTTGTCTTAATCAAGCCAGTTACGACATCTTTTCGCGGCGACTGCATGGCCAGAATAAGATGTATACCACAGGCCCTTGCCATTTGCGCGAGCCGTACGACCGCCTGCTCTACATTGACTTTGTCCACAGCCATTAAGTCACCAAACTCCTCAACCACGATTATAATGTACGGCTGAGGGGTAAAATAGTATTGTTCTTGGCGCTTGTTGCCGAGATCCAAATCTGAGTTTATTTTTTCATGCTCTTCAATCTGTGGTTTAGAGAACTTTTCGATGCTTTCATTAAAGGTCTCTAGGCCACGGCAACCAAAGCGCGACATCGATCGATAGCGTTTCTCCATCTCGCGAATCGCCCATTTGAGTGCCGTTACGGCTTTTTTTGGATCTCTTATCGGCGGCATTAGTAAGTGCGGAACCTCCGAAAATGCAGCCAAATCTACTTGTTTTGGATCAATCAATATCATGCGCAATGTTTTGGGGGAGTGACGAAATAGTAGGCCAGTTACCAGGCTCACTACGAAAACGGACTTTCCCGAACCCGTAGTGCCAGCAACCAGAAGGTGAGGCATTTTTCTTAGATCAACCACTCTGGCATCACCATCAGCTTGGCGCCCAAGGGCAAGCGGCAATTTGGTCTTTTCATTCCAAAACTCATCGCTCGCCAAAATATCTTTAAGATATACGGTTTCTCTTTGCGAGTTTGAAGTTTCAATGCCGACTACGTCGCGACCCGGAATGGGGGCAATGATTCTCACCGACTCACTCGATAGCGCCAAAGACAAATCGTCAGCTAGCTCGGTGATTTTCGAAATCTTAACGTCAGCACTTGGTTTAAATTCATACATGGTAACTGCTGGTCCGGGCTTAGCACCCTTGACTTCACCGGTAACCGAAAATTGCGCAAGCTTATCAGTTAAAATCATCGCCTTGCGGTCAATTTCCCTTGGGTCAATCCGAATGCGCGACGCCGGAGGATCCTCAAGCATCGCTAGCTCAGGAAGCTTCCAGTTTTCTATTCGCCGCTCAACCTTTGCGTTCAATTGAACTTTTCGTCTCTCTATTTTCTGCGGCTCTTCTGACGGGGAGCGCTCTTTTCGCTCATTAGATTCAAGACTTAGTTTCTCTACGGCCGTAGTGTTCCGATCAAGAAAGTTCATTTTAAAACGAAAGAGTTTGTCTGTCGACCTCTCTTCATCAGTCAGTCTCGGCCCGCCCACATGAAGCTTTTCCGGCTTTTTTTCAATTTTCATTTGCGGCTGTATTTTGGCTATGCTTTGACCTAAGTATTTAACTAGCGTTGCGACCGCCGAAAATATTCTGCCCACCAGCTTGGTTGGAATTAGGATAAACTCAAATAGGGTTTTCTCAGTATAAAATATAGCTAAAACAGCAAAAATCGTCCACAAAACTACCGAAACTCCGACAAAGTTGAAAATGCCAATAAGGCCCTGCGTAATGACCGTTCCCACCAGGCCTCCGGCGCTTATTTGCTTTGAGAAAAATCTTTGTCCCGGAAGGTATAGCGCCAGCAGACTTGAGGCATTGATCAACAGAAAACCACCCCAAAAAAATTTTCCGGCCACAGAGCGTGAGTTTTTATCGCTTAGAGTTTTTATTCCCATAATAAAAAGTGCGGCCACCAGACCCCAGGCTCCCGCACCAAAGCCCTGATAAAGCACGTCTGATAAAAAGCTCCCAAAATAACCACAGACGTTAGAAACCTTTAGGCTGTTGCCGATCGAGTTAAAAGATGGGTCGGTTGGGTGAAAGCTATATAGTGAGAGGGCCACAAAAATCCCGGAGGACAAAAACAGAATGACCGCGATATCTTGTCTAAATTTAGTAAAAAATTTTGTCATGCCATAATTCTATTAGAAATGCTCGCTTCGGAGTAGTCTGGTTCTCGCGTCAGCTCCCGCGCCGCTTTGCCGCCTTTTGAGATCCTTGGGGTTGGCGTTCGATGACGTTGGGCCAGGCCCGCAGGATGGGCTCTCCGCCAGATCCATTCCCGCCCGCATAGTTCACAATGTGATATTTTCTCTATGCGGCCGACCCATTAGCTTCGCCTTGACTAAGGTAAAGCTTAGTTTTATTTCATCTGCATGACGGCTATTTTGACGAAGTCCAATGATTAAAATAAATGAAATCTTTTACAGCATTCAAGGCGAAAGTTCTTATGCCGGGACACCAACGGTTTTCATAAGAACTTCGGGCTGCCACCTGCGCTGCACATATTGCGATACAAAATATGCCTATCAAGAGGGGGAACTGCTCTCTCAAGAGCAAATTCTTGCCGCAGTTAAATCCCACGGATCAAAATATGTTTGTTTAACTGGTGGAGAACCTCTTTTGCAAAAAGAAGTTTACCCATTAATGACCTCGCTCTGCGATCTTAACTTTCGCGTATCTCTTGAAACGAGCGGCGACATTGATTGTAAAAATGTCGACCTGCGAGTTAGAAAAATTATTGACATCAAAACCCCAGATAGCGGTGAAGCAAAAAGTTTTTCTCGCGCAAACCTTGAGTTTGCTGATGTCAACTCAGAATTTAAATTTGTTATCTGTTCCGAAAAAGATTTTCTTTGGGCCGAAAATTTTATCCAAGAAACAGGTATTGTGGATAAGTCTGTGGTTTTATACAGTCCATCATTCGGTGAAATAAGTGAAAAATGGCTTGCTGAAAAAATTCTTTCAAAAAAATCATCTGCGCGCTTGCATCTGCAGCTACATAAGTATATTTGGTCTCCTCTAGTTCGAGGGGTTTAACAATTACGCCACTAAGATCAATCGATCTAAGTGCTACTAAAAATTAGTGAGGAAACATGACGCCAAGTCTGAACAGTTCAGATAATCTTTTTGTTGCAAATCTTCAGTCCGTAAGTTTGGAGAAACTAGTCAAGAGCAAACTTGAAGTTCTCTTCCAACAACAGAAGGAAACACAAGTAGAGCTTAACGGCCTCTACAACATCGTAATCGAACAGGTTGAAAAACCATTAATTGAATTGGCTTTGGAAAACTACAAAGGCAACCAAGTAAAAACTGCTCAGCTTCTTGGTATTAATCGCAATACCCTTAAGAAAAAAATTGACGCCTACAAAATTAGAGTTAGCAGAACTTCTGCTACTTTGGCGCCAACTACAGTATTGACTGCCGCAGCGCTTATTTAATCTCAGCAGCGGGTCATAAATCTCGACCGTCCTGAAGAGGCCCGCACTTTTTCAAGTTCTTTTTTATATAGCCAAATTCATTTTGGCTTATCTAAACTAGCTTAGACCAAAGGTAGCAAACCTATTGTTTACCGCCTTTGGCTTTTTAGAGAGCGCTTTATATCCGTTAGTTTTTTTCTGATGTCATCGCAGATGATTCATGGGGCGCTGATCCTTGCGAGCACAGATATTCAGACTGAAGCGATACCAGTTTACTTGGGGGTAAATTTATGATGCGAGTTCCTCCACATAATCTTGAAGCCGAGCAAGCCATACTTGGCGGCCTAATGGTTGACCCTTACTGCTGGGATCAAATCGTCAACGTTGTTCTAGAAAGCGATTTCTATAAAATCGCTCATCAAAAAATATTCTCTGCCGTTCAAGAACTTTATTTTAAGGGTTCTCCTGTAGACATCATTACGGTTTCAAATCTTCTTTCTGATCAAAAGGCGCTGGACCTCATTGGAGGAGCTTCATACCTGGCTGAAGTGATGAATCAGACTCCGACTTCGGCACATATAGCTGTTTATGGTAAAATTGTTCATGAGCGAGCCCTGCTGCGAAAGCTCATCCATGTTAGTGGCGAAATAATAGAACGCTCTTATGGCGATTCTTATTCTTCTGTTGAGAGTTTTTTGGATGAGGTTGAATCCGAAATATTTAGCATCGCTGAGAAAAAGGAAACCGGCCTTGCCAGTGCTGCCGAACTCATAAAAACCTCAATTGATCGGCTGACTGAGCTTTCGGCGAGAAAAGAAACCACCACCGGTGTTGCCAGCGGCTTTGAGCAGCTCGATAAATTAACCGCTGGATTTCAGCCTGGAGAGCTTACTATTATTGCGGCTCGCCCCTCTATGGGTAAAACCGCGATCAGCTTGAACATTGCTCAACATGCCGCTATCCGGGGTAAAAAAAGTGTCGCTTATTTTTCTGTGGAGATGGCAAAAGAGCAGATGATGATGCGTATGATTGCAAGCGAGGCCCGCGTTAATTTGTCGGACCTTCGGGTGGGCAGCGTGAATGATAATGCTTGGCCACGGCTCATTGAAAAGGCCTCAAAAATGGCCGAGGCGCCACTTTTCATTGATGATACCTCTGGAATTAGCCCTTACGAAATTCGCGCCAAGGCTCGCCGCATGAAGGCGCAGCATGGTCTTGATATGATTATGGTGGACTACCTTCAATTAATGCAACTTAAGCAGCGCGTAGAGAGTCGGGAGCGTGAAGTTTCAGAAATTTCAAGAACGCTTAAGTCGATCGCTAAGGAGTTGCAAATTCCTGTTATCGCGCTCGCACAGCTGAATCGTGGTGTTGAGGGACGTTCAGGTCACAAGCCCATGCTTTCTGATTTACGCGAATCTGGGTCTATCGAGCAAGACGCTGACGTCATCATGATGCTTTATCGCGAGGAATATTACGAGCGCGACAACCCAGATGTGCGGGGCAAGGCCGAGCTGATTGTGGGAAAGAATCGTAACGGTCCCATTGGCAATGTTCACTTAAAATGGGAGGCGCACATTGGTCGATTCTCTAATCTTGAAGAAAGCTCTGGACAGAATCCCTTGCCGCCCCCACCGCCGAGCATGATTCGAAATCGGCCTCGCAATATGGCCCCTAATGCCGAGCCTCAAACCTAGCCCGGATATTTCATCAGTTTCGTCGTGAAATCGTTGATTCGCAGACTGGCCTGGCGCCTGAAAGACCTTTGAGTGAGGCAACCTCAAAGCAGGTTGTCGCAATGAAAAGGACTCGAAAACGCCAGGACCGAAGCGCCCAGACTAGCGAAGCGGCGATTGCAACAGAAATCTGATGAAATATCCGGGCTAGCCCTTGGGAATATGTAAACTTCTTCCCGAGCTCTACTCGTTTTTATGCCAATTTGTAAAAGGCTTTTTAAAGTCTGGCGCCTGTTCTTTGGCATAAGAATAAATTTGTTCTAATCTTGGAGTAATCGAGATGTTTTCTAACTTTACTTCAGTGTTCAACGCATTTTGTCGACTTAAAATATCCTCTAGGCTTGTGCGCGAAGCATTTCTTAAAACATCCACTATCAAGAGCGCCTGACTCAAATTACTGGCGCCCTCCTCATTGTGAAAATGGAGCCACTCTTCTTTCTTTATTTTTCTTACTAACTTGGTGAATTGCTCAATTTGTTTATTCTCTATTTTCGCCAAATCTTTGCCAGTAATTGGGATGCGAGTATACAAAATCCGCTTTGTTTTCAAATACTGCTGTTCGGTTTCTGCAGCGTCTGCCTGAACTTGTATTTTTTGTCCACCCAGCTTAAGTACATCACTTAAGTTAAGATCAACTTCTTGTGAACTTGCCGGCACAGTATAAAGCGTTAACTTTTTGGCTCTTTTCAACCCTGCAAGAAGGTCACTTTCTAAATCCTCAGATGCCCGATCATCCAATTCGGATAGAACGGCCTGATCAAGCCAAATCACCTGCATATTGTTCACAAATCCGTGCGCATGTGAACTTGTGTCAACTACATGAATCTTTTTCGTCTCACCAAGCGTTCCTGGCACGGCATCTGAATTTAATTTTGCTATTAAATATTCAAATTGTCCTTTAGATAAAACACCACTCGCCGAGGCGCGAAGGCTCTCGTCTCCTGCTGAACTCAGAATTCTAAAATTTTTTGGGGCCTCCTTGGGATCTGGAGAGTTAATAAGAATCGTAAAAAAATTTTTGCCGTGTAAATTTGGTGCGCTCAGCAATATTGATTCTGCTTTCGGCATTGCCGCGTGAGCGACAAGTCCGATCGTCAAAAAAAACAAGAGTCCAATAACCCAAAGCAATTTTACAAGATCGCTTTGCTTCTCTTCTCCGCTTAAATATTTGCGCATTTCTACCCCTCTTCTTATGTCTCTATTTCTAATCAATTCAATCCCTGGATCTCAGTCCTGTCATCATTTTCAAGGTCTAGTTTAATCGAACAAGACTGGTTTCTGTTTGCTTCACCATTAACCGATTGGTCAACTAGCCAAGTCGTAAGCTTAAGTCCTCGGAGGGAATATGGGAGCCGATTGTAAATCCAAAAAAGACTCAGCGGTACTCAAAAGCTTAATATCAGCAACGGGCATTTCAGAGGATCTTATTTCTTCTGAAATAAAGGCCCTTTCCGCTCGTGCCGGCGTTAATCCCCATGAACTAACAATCGAAGATTTAAGACAAATTTTAGCTGATTATGTACAAGATGTTCTGCTCTCTGCAAAAGAACAGCTCGATGCAAAGAAATCAAATGTCAGCGAGCCCACACCTCTCTTTCCGATCGATGTGAACTAGGCAATTAACTAGGCAATTAACTA
>JAYVXS010000282.1:0-3513 GCA_043784965.1 Bdellovibrionales bacterium | reverse complement strand
GATTTACACTTTGAGAAAAATCTTTTTGCCGAAAATGGAGTAATGCGGACTTAAAAAGGGCCTCACGAAAAGCTGTAGAGCCACTATGTTTTAAAATGATTTCATTGAAAAACTTAAGTGCTTCATCAAATTGATCCTGTAAATAGGCGGCATGTGCCCCTAACTCTAAGAATTTAGTGATGCGCGCGGACGCTTCAATACGAGGTAAAGCATGCTTAATAAGCTGCAAAGCCTCAGAACTATAACCGCGCGCATTTAGCGTCTTGGCCCATTCATATAGTCGATCGGTATCAGCGAAAAACATTTGTAGCAAAATACTTTGCCGCAAAACATCGTACTTAGATTCATTTCGCTCAGCTATAATTAAGAATGATTCGATTATCCGCTCCTGAGCCCACTTGGCGCGACTGCTCCCCGGAAACTTCTGAATCAGTTTCACGCCCTCAGTGACCGCACCGAGAAAATCTGATCCTTTAAGAAAAAAGCCAATACGCGTTGCCAACTCCTGTTCCTCTAAACTTTGCTCATTGAGAACATTTACCTCGTAAATTGAAAGCGTTGATAGTGGTTTTTTAGCCCTAAGCATCTCAAGTGAAGCGCCGGAGTTCTGTCTTTTTTCTCTTACAATGTCTGGGGGAGCCTCTAGATTCTTGGGCTTCTTCAAAGAGAGAGCCATATCGATTTGACCCAGTCGCTTTCTGATATCATCTGAATCAATCTCCTTCAAACTTCTAGCAAAATATTCACGTGCGGCCTCAAGCTTCTGATCAGAAAAACTAAGCTCAGCAATTAAGCGATAAAATTTGGCACGCGAAGCTTCATTAAACCAAGATGACTTCGTCTGCAATTCCTCAATCCCTTCCCAAGCCACTTTGCGATTCGACTTCGATTGTACCTCAATTATTAAAAGACGTGCCTCTAGCGAATTTACACGCAGGCTAGATGAATAGGGTCCTGACGATAACCAATCAGGATTTTTATCCAAAATACTTATTGCCTTGATCAGCGTCGCAAGCTGCCTATTATCTTGAAGGATCAAATGATTCGCACAATCTAGTCGAACTGTCAGTATCCAGGGATCCAGACTTTTGAATTTTGACCAAGCTTTTTGCGACTCACTAACGCAATCCAAATACTTTGCCGTCATTTGGGCGTGTTTGATTCGCGCTAAACTCTGGACAGATCCTTTCATTTTTTTTATCTCAGCCTCCGGATTTGCAGCGTACATCCAACGGCCAGCAGTCAAACTATCTTCGCTGCTAATCGCAAGAGGCTCAATTGCAGACCAAACCACTGAACCTATTGTCAGGCCGCTTGCAATCAAAATCCACTGAACAAGTTTAATCATCATTTTTCAAAATCCTTACTCCTGGAACTTCGTAAATTTCATAGTCTTTAACTCTGGATATATTTTTCAACTGAGCCCTCCAAACAGGATCTGGAGTCGCATTTGCTGCAAATTCGATGCGTTCTTTCGGACCCCAAAAAATATAATTCGCCTTCAGTTCGTGAGCACTTTCAAGCCAATCTTTTTCTCCCAGCATTAACGACAACAACTTTTGCTTGGTTGTGACATATGATATCCCGTGCCCCCAAAGATGCCCCTCATAACCCATTACCCGGTTTCGTCCAAGGGCAGTTAATTCATGATTGTAGATGGTACTTGAAGCAAAAATGGCCTGTTTACTAAGCCCCTGAACTGCGGCTCGGGCTTTTGCAATATCTGCCTTGGTATAGATCGAAATATGCTCTGCGACTGAAAATTGCGACCCAGACAGAGCATAGAGGCCACCATAAGACAAACTAATCAATAAAACAAACTGAGTCCAAGTTTCCCAATGTTTGCGAACCACCTCATAGGACAACATAGAAAGCGCTAAATATGGCCATACTAGAATCTTGATATTATCCCAGCTCCATGGCGCCAACATTAGGTTGAAAAACAAAAGGAATAATAAAAGACTCAAAATAAATTCAAAATACAAATCCTTCATCTTGTGGCGAAATAAATAGATCCCGATGCCAACAAATAAAAGTGAATAGGAGCCAAAGTTAATTGCCAAATACGAAAAAATATTTTGTCCGGGTTCGATGGTCCAGCCGAGCCGCCAATGCAGGACGCTAACCGCATTTAAATGATTCAAAGAATTTAGAATAAAATGGCTACCGATAAATAGAGGCCAAATCCAAATGAAATAAGTCTTTTTAATTTGCCGAGCGAGAATCCGCCATTTCATTTTCATTATCGCGGCCCGATAAATGGCTGCCAGAAAAATCATTAGGCTTAAAATAAAAAACGTATGAAGGTGAAAAAATGCTAAACTTGACCATAAAATTCCCATCACCAATAGACTTCGTTGGTGAATTGGCGTTTCAGGCTTTCGTCGTGCGTTCAAAAATAAAAAATAGACAATCAAAACACCCGACGGAAGGGCCCATAGAAAACCCCTCTGAGTAATGAACATTGCAAGAAAAAGGTTTTTCCATGCGAGGATATTTTGCATAACTTGAGGACCACCACTCGCCACGGCAACATATCCACCACTAAAGAAAAATGCCGCCATGGCTATCCAGCCGCCGGCCAGTCTTAAACAAACTAAAGCGGCAATTGTACTGAATATTCCAAGCAAAAAAAGATGGCCCGACATCGGCACGCCGAGACTCTCCCAAAGTGCATTGTACAGATCAATACCAAATGGATAGCGCAGGAGTTCAGTTGAAAAATTTGGATTGATTGGCGGAAATTCAACCCCTGATGCCAAATTGCGAATGTATTGAATGTGAAGAGGCAGGTCTCCAAGATTGAACTGATGAAGGCTGCGAAATTCGCCGTCTACTTGATAGTAAAGAAAAAGAAAATGCCTTAGTCCAACAAAAGTAACCAAAGCAAAAATGATCTTTTCAATCAGACCACTCGTTGACTGTCGCCAAGCGCCAATTTGCAAATTGACAAAATCAACCGAATCATAGTCAAGCAAGAGAGCACTTAAAAAAACTGAAGCACTAAGACTGAAAATCGAAATCCAGACATTCAATTGGCCAACTAATGAGCTCAATCCATAAGCAAGTAAAGAACTAATTGCGATGTGAAGCAATCCAAACAAAATCATTGAGTCACTCCAATAGGATCAACTACCGAAAAATTCATAATTGATAGCTCTCCGCCAAGCTTTCTGCCTTGTGCGAATAAAATATCACCCATTGCAAACTTCTCAGCATTCAAGAATAGAGTGCAGATATTATAAGAGTCTCTGACCTTGAATTTCGACTTAAAATATTTTCGACTGATTTGTTTTTCAATTTTTGCTTCGTCAACTAAATCAACCATAATAACATCGGCCGATTCTAGCAGTTTCTTTTGCGCCACTACCGCCGGGAGCACTTCACCGCCTGGTGAGTCCTGCAAAATTTCACGATAAGAAAGCTGCGTAAAATTCGATAATGTCCAAGGAAATGGCCACGTTGTTTTTAGACCAATCAAAATACTCATATTTAAATCTTCGGGAAAGTAAT